>NZ_DFPI01000029.1:0-20625 GCF_002377215.1 Sphingobacterium sp. UBA3519 | reverse complement strand
TGCCTTTTTGAGACAGCCTCTTGTTTCATCTTTTGAGTTCAGTTTAAGCAGCACCACGAATTACACGTAATAAAACGACAATAATGGCAATGACCAATAACACGTGGATGATATTTCCCGTAGCGTAACCTCCAAAAAAGCTTATCGCCCAAATGATGACCAATATAACGGCGATGATGTACAATAGATTTCCCATAATTTGATTTTTTTATTTAGAACAGCTTTCGAATAGTGATAGTTTGCTTTGATATCGTATTTCGATCAATTGCGTGTTCAGTTTTCTCAACAACTATATACAATGTTCATCTGAATATAAAATGCTAAAACGCAGAATAAACGTATTTCTAACATTTCAGCAGTAAATAAATACCTTATTATCTTTTTTTATTAGTTGCTTATTTTTTGATCATTATTTAAAATAAATGTCAAAAAGCTATTAAACTTTGCTTAATTAGCTTTATAAAATAGGAAAACGTATTTCTACCCTCAACGCTGCTATTTATTTTTTGGCGCAAATGGAGCTTCAAATCTAGCATCCTTCTTGTTACCTCTGTTCATGTAAAACCATTTTAAACAATCAGTTGAAAAAAGAAAGAGGATAAGTTATGAACAACTACAATTTAAATGTACTCATCAACGAAAAAAGAAGTTTGCTTAATCATTTTGCTGCTAAATTTACAGCTGATCCGGATGAAAAGGAAGATTTGATCCAAGAAACCTGGATAAGGGCATTGAAGTCCATAGACAACTTTGTGCAGCATCCGAAGTTAATGAGCTGGCTATATGTGATTATGAAGCATACGTATATTAATAAGTATAGAAAAGCCAAGCGCGTGACGGAAATTCAGGATAATTATATTGCCTTAGAAAGTACCAACACGTCTGAACTCAATAAAGGGATCAATAAGTTTATGGCCGAAGACATCGAAAAAGCGATGACCAGTCTTACGCCCGAAAATTATGAAATTTTCCGTCTATTTTTAGATGGTTATAAATACCATGAAATCGCTTCCTATTTTAATATGCCAGAAGGCACTATAAAGACCAGAATTCACATGGTACGTAAAAAGCTGCAAAAACAGCTCAAAGTTTATCGCTTAAATTAACTGTTTCGACGACTATAAATAAAAGCTAGGCTTCAATTGTCTAGCTTTTATTCCTCGAAAGAGGACATTTTGCTTTGCGATAAACGCTGTGGTAAAGTCAATCAGAATATCAAAATCAACTTCTTCAATAGCAGTTTTATCGTATCTACAGGAGTGTTGGAGATCGACACAACCTGTCACTCCGCGATAAAAATATTTTTCATGTAGATGCTTTTTTACCTAGCATAACTGTCAAGGGGATGTATTGTTTTTTGAAAATAAGTTCTCGGAAACTGTTTCACTTCAATTTTATTCAAACAAGAAGCTTCCTGCAATTGTTGTTACATATAACTGTATTTATTTCTTAACGGATTTCTTTATGATAATGTTCGAAAAACAACTTTTGCAAACCCTTATTCGGGTTCAGGATAAATTATGTGTCACCATCTCTGTCAATACCCATCGCACACATCCTGATAATCTCAGTGACCGCATAAAAATCAAAAATTTTAAAAGAGAAGCGATTGATAGGTTGTTGGATAAACATGATCAGAAAGATATTGCTGGTCTGATCGAAAAATTGGAAAAAATAGATCAAGAGCTCGATATCAATTATAATCTTGAAAGTCTTCATATTTTCGTTTCTGATACCATCAGTGAAGTTTTCAAGTCCTCTTGGGAGACAAACCAAGAAGGAGTCCATATCAGCAATACATTTGCAGTACGCCCGTTGGTGAAGGAGATTGGCCGTCAAACCAGTTATCTTGTGATGCTCCTTTCGCAAAGCGGTGTCCACCTTTTTCGAGCCACCAATGGTCGTATTGTTGAGGATATCAGTAGCGAAGAGTTCCCGATTCCCGAAAATCAATTCCATAACACATTTCCGGATAAGAGCAGTGATGCCAAACATCTTGATGATCTTCTCAGGGAATATCTTAATCGGGTTGATAAAGCGCTTTTACGATTTATTGGTGAAGAGAGGATTGGCACGCTCGTTTTCTGTACAGAAGATAACTATAGCAAGCTCTTACAGGTTGCAGATCGCCCCTCGGTCTATTACGGATACCTGCCTATTGATTATAACAACATTGAAACACATCAGTTGGAGAGCCGTGCTTGGAATTTTATGAAACAGGAGCTTGTACGAAAAAATGAGGACTACTTTAAAGAATTGGAAGCAGCTGTGGGCAAGGGCTTAGTGATCACTGATCTTCAAGAAATCTATCGCGCCTGCCAAGATGGCCGCGGGGATATCTTAGTGGTTCAAGAAAGCTTCCATCAGGCCGTAAAGATTCTTTCGGATCGGGATATAGCTATAGTAGACAGCCCTATAGGATTGGACACGATCGACGACATCAGTAGTTTATTGGCCTTGTTGATCGACGAAAGGGGAGGACAGACCGTATATGTTCCTCAGATACCGAATGAGGAATTACAACCTATTGCCCTGAAGACTCGGTACTAGTCCAATTAAGTTAATTATGCTTAGTGAATAACCATTTTTGGAGCTCGTCCGTTAGTAGAAACGGAATGACAATATTATTATGCTGTAAATTTTTAAAAGTTGTGAAATTGAGTTTACGATTTCCGTGCAGCTTTTTGTACAAAACTTCGCTTCCAATATAAGAATTCTCTATATCTTTTTCACCATGGATAAGCCAAATGTTTTTATGAACAAGTGTGTTGATATTAGATAGATCTGGTACAGCGGCGATAGAAATCATTGCTGCGAATTTTTCTGGGGCCAGGCTCATGAGGTTTTGTGCTGTTGACGCTCCCATAGAATAACCGACGAGATAAATTCGATTTTTATCGATATTTTTAAACTCGTCTTCAATATTTTCTATCAATTCTAAAATTTGCCGTGCATCTCTTGAAGGTCTTGCCTCAAGTATACCATTCTTATTCAATTCGTAGATTGATGAACGCTTTTCAAACTGTGGGGCAACAACGAAACAGTTGAACCTTGTATAAATATCTTCTCTAATCCAGGTTCTTGCCAAATGCTCTAATTGGTTTTCATTGTCACTACCCATTCTAGAGAATTATGAAATGTAATGACAACAGGATATTTTCTTTTTGAATTGAAATTTTTTGGTAAGAGAAGCCGGTAAGGTATTGTAACGAACTCATTGGTGAATATCCTTTTCTCATATTGATCCGTGCTTAACTGGCTTAATATTGTTCTAGTTTCAACAAATGTTGCACTATCTATTCGTCTATTATCGTATTTGTGTCTTTGTGCAAAACAAAAATTACATGTAATTAAATTTAATAGAATACCAAATTGTAGAAAAAAACTTGATCGTTTTTGTAGCATAAGACCTTATTGGCTAGTGATTCGTGTATACTTATATATTAATTCCAATATAATTTCGATTGCGTAATCCAATGGTATTGATTACGGCATTAATATCGTGTTCTGTGCATTGCAGCTTTTTGTCCACAATAGCCGCAAAAAAATAGTTTCTATCGCACAATTGCAATTAAGACATTTATTATTCATTGCTGGGTTAATTGTTTTTTTTGCAAATATAATTTTATTATCGAGATATATCGCCTTACTCCGCTCTTTAATTTCATCGTACTGAATCGCTATTTCAACGAAAATTAGACACATGCAATTATCTCCGCTCGGAAGCTATTAAACTAGTTTTTTATATTTGAAGCGTAAATCAGTAATGACACTTACACTAAATGGTAGCGACGACGGGTTGAATCGCTCAAAAAGAATGTGAATTTAGAATAGCTTTTATGGAAAATGAATTTTAGATGCATCATTTAGATAAGTTATTGAATGTACATTCTTTATGCTGAAAAAAAATATACCTATTTTATAAAGTAATCGATCCATTTGATTATGTTGAAGCCTCTTGATTTACCAAAAATCAGAGGCTTTGTTTTTCGCCTCGCGTCAAAAACAATCTTGAAAATAACAAGGCCATTTCTGTAGAACTGGCCTTGTTATTTATATTGTTCAATCTAAATGGGTTTTAATCATTTCCATGATCCTCTGACGCATAGGAAAATTTAACTGATTTTTGCGGATAAGCTTCCATACTCTTGCGGCTTGTATTTTTGATAATGGTTTTGATACTAACGCGATCGCCCAATTTATAGTAAGTTTCTACGGTCTGATAATCCAGTAGGTAGGGACCACAAAAGTAATTCCCGTTGTCATCTTTTTCGATGATTCCCTGATAAAGCCCTGTTCTTGTCTCTTTTGGCATGTTAATTTAATTTGAAGAACAAAGGTAGCAAGAGTATTTGGAGAAAATGATATTAAAAATAAAATTAGGGACATTTTATTAAAATTCTGGAAAACACCTCCCAGTGACCGTTCTAAATAGCGGATAGAAGACTAAGTTGATTTGATTGTTGAAACTACCAGAATCCGGGATCGAATAACTGCATAAAATCATGATTTAAAGAAAACAATGGAGCAAGATGAGGTCAATAGCTCAGGTCTTGCTCCATTGCTTTTTTATTGGATAATAAACGGTCTTTTATTTGCTTTTTACACAGCGTATACCGATTTGATTATTTTGATGTACGTCTACGATTGAAACGCCAGTTGTTGTTAATATCAATGCTGGTTTGGAGTTACCTTGAACGGACGCGCTTGCCCAGTAGACGCCTACCGCTCCAGTCGGAATGTTGTTGCTTCCCGAAGAAGAACGCACAAAATTGTTGTCAGGGAGGAACATATAATTATCTTTATTTGTGGTTGGTATAGTAGATGTCCCGAGGAACCAGCCTGTTTGACCATTATAACTACCTCTAACGACACCCATATTAATCAATGACTGATATTCCGTTTGTGTAGCTGTTCGCCAACCAGTGCCTAAAGCGCCTTCACAGTATGTTGCAGATCCATTTCCTCCATAAACACCTCCTTTTATATATTGAGCTGATGCGATTGTGATCGGCGCAGTGCCCGTCAAGTTAGCCGAACTCCAATAGTAGTTCGAAGTAGGTACGTCGATTGCTCCTTTGGGTACCAAGCGAAGCTTTAAACTATATTTTACACCTTTTTGTAAGCTTAAATTCGATAAATCTATTGTTCCCGAGCGTGCGCCATTTTGTGTAGAGTTTAGGGATACTGTTCCAAAATTCACTTTACCAACTGTCGTTCCTTCGGTAATAAGCAGTGTTGCATTACTCGTCCATGCGAGCCCTGTACCACTAAAAGCGACGTTACGTGCCGTCGATGAACCACCTTGGGTGAAAATCCCATCAGCCAGTTTAACCGAAGCCGTTTCATAATTTGGAGAGATTGTACTACTAGTCATGGAGGTGATATTGCCAACTACGTTGGCGGAAGTACTTTCTAGCGTAGCCTGTACTTGCGTAAATAGGTGACTTAAGATGAGATCGACGGCCAGTGTTTGGTTAGCGATTACAGTGACCGGCATTTTTTTCCATAAGATGTCTGTATCTGCACCAGTTACATTAAACGTAATGTTCGCCAACGCTTGATTAAAATTGATTGAAGGAAAAGTCTGACCATTTGCAACGGCGATAGCAACAAAGGTATAAGACCCTGCGGGAAGCGATAGATTCCAATTTGTACCACTAGTCGAATATGTTAATATTCCTGTATCTTTAACATAATTTCCTGTAGCATTGTAGACCGCAATAGTATATTTGGCCCCAGTACTCAGTGAAACAGGTGTTGTGGCCATTTTAAGCCCTGTAGATGCACGCAATGCGTTTGATGAAGTAGCGGGCTCCGCTGTCAAAGTGGCCAGTACCGAAAGTTCACTGTTAAAAGGAACAATGGACTCCCGGATGTTCGAAAGTGTATTATTTAAAAGTTTGTTGGTCGATAATTTTGATTGGAGATCGGTATCTTCGTCAGCGAAAGAGACCCCACTCATTTTTATCCTAACATTCCCATCTGTCTCGACAGCCGTTTTGCTTTCATTTTTGCTACATGACGCGAAAAGTATAATGAATAAGGGGAGGAAGTGAATAAATTGATTTTTCATTTTTCGTTTTTTTGATTAATTGATCTCAATGGGAGCGCTACCACCATCCGTCACTTTTACTTTGAGTCTGTGATTCTTCGTTTTCCCATGTCTGCTTTACATCTCCAGAAGTGTGGGCATTTGAACCTGCCGCTATGCCATTTTCTAATAAAACGACAGTCATTTTAATCTGAGGTACCTGGTAGGGTAGTTTACCAGTTGCAGATTTAAAAAGTTTCTTGTTCATAACAATGTATTTTATAAGTTTAAATATTCTATAGTTCTTTCGCTAGCCTAATGGCTTATTTCGAGAGCTAGTGAATTAGTGTATGATGATATGGCATGCTTAAATTCTGTTGTAAAAGACGTACTTTATGGCCTTACTTGGTAAGTTCTAAGAGGGATATAGCATGTTTATGCTATATTTCAAACAGGATATAACAGGAATATGTTAGGCGTGTAGCTGAATATCTACATGCTTGTAAAACAAGTTATTATGGTTGTTTTAAATGATTATATTTGTCTTACTAGGTTAATTAAACCAGCCATATTTATGAAGACTACTAGCCATGCTGTTATCTTAGATGACCAGAAAATAGTTGCTTTTTCCTTTGCACTCTTGTTGAAGCGGGAATGTGGAATAGAATTAGTCCAGTCCTTTAGTCAGGGGTCTGAATTCCTTCAATTTTTACGTGCTTTTGGAAAGCAGGATCTGTTTGTTTTTTTTGGATTACTATCTTCCAAATGAAAATGGACTTTCGTTGTTGACCGAGATCAGACGTATAAATGGGGATGCAAAGATCATCTTTTTGACTGGAGCAACAGCTCCTGCTGTGATATCGAGTATTCTTCAGTACCGTCCGGAAGCTGTGCTAAGTAAATCTTGTGAATTAAGTGAAGTACTGGCCTGCTTTGATGCGATAAAGAAAAAAGAAATATATATATGTAGCAAATTTGAACGCATTTTATCCACATCTAATAAAAAAATCAAAACATTTACACCGAGAGAGATCGAAGTATTACAATATTTCTCGGAGGGTTATAGCGTCGCTGAGACAGCTTCAAAAACCTTTTTGAGCCCACACACAGTTGTTGCACATCGCAGGAAGATGATGGCAAAAGCAGAATGTCAAACCATTGGACAAATGCTTAAGTATGCCCGTGAGCATAATCTAATTTGATAAACTAGCGATAGGGATGTTATTCCTTAAATAGTTGATCTATTTCTTCCCGAAACTGGAATGAAAACTGCATAAAGGATCCTTAGCGATTGCTATGGATAAAAGCGCACCAATATTGTGCGCTTATGGGAAAAGATGATACGAGGAACGTAGGATCTTGTAATTAAAACCGGTAGCCTATGGATAATGCGGTGCGAATACCGGCAAACGGTCCGCTAGTGCTTAGTGTTACGCCATCGGCATTTACTTCTTTTTTGATTTTCATGAGTTTACTATCAAATTCATCCAGTTGTCTCCTTACTTCGCGTTGTTCGTCTGCATTTAATGGAGTTTTCCCTTCGAACTTTCCATTGTTGAAGCCATAACCGGGACCGACAATGCGCCAGTCTAAATAGATGTTTTGTCCAAGTTTCCATTGGTTACCGACAGCTACCCCACCGGTAAAAGCATCTAAGCTGCCCGATAGAGGTACTTCACGGTGATAATTTGATTCATCGACGGTAATCTTTGTGTGTACACTGTAATTGGCGTATTTGACAAAGGGCGCGATATAGAATCCTTTTAACACTTCTTTATTCCCGAGGTAGAAACGTACTTCGGGGGTAATGGAAAAAGCGCCTAATTTAGCTTCACCCAAAATATTATTATCATCATCAAAAACAGATTCCCATAGGGATTTAAAGGGTAAGTTGGTTTTTGGACGATAACTTATCGTTCCATTGATCGATAGGTGCTCATTGAGCGATCTTTCATACTCCAATGCAATATTTCCGACAGATAGGGGCCAAAGATTTAGTTTGATAAGATTTGATTTTTCTTGTGCTTTTAATCCAGAGATAGTACATATCCCAAGAGTAAGCATCGTAAGGTAGCGCAATTTCATAGTAGTTTTTCCAAAATATAGGTAGCAAAGATATTGGAATATATTTTAGTTCGGAAAGAACAGGTGCGTTCTTCAATTTGTTTTTTAAACATTATATTTCCTAATGATTTAGAATTGATTTTTTAAAGAACGAAAGCCAGCTGGATTTTGTTCTTTAAATTCTTATTTTTAGAAGTCGTTCAAATTTTTATGCTTTCGAAGGCATATCTTCAGATGCTATGGAAAGTTAAGTTTTCAAGATAAAGGGAAATAGGCAATGGCACAAAATTTAGAACTAGAATATGTGTTTTGAACAATACACTGAGGGAGGACAGCTCCCTCAGTATGATGAACAAATTAAAGTTTGTTGCCTTCTAAAGTGCTTATACTTTTAGCAGGTATTGTTAAGGAATAGACACCTGAGCTGTTTGGTGTTACAGCTCCGACATTACCCCAATGGCCAGAACTGCTTGCCGTGGTTTGGTAATTGTTCAGCGCACCGCTTGCAAAACCTGTGAGGTTGATATCCAATGGAACAGCTGCAGTACCCGTGTTGGTGACAACTAAGGCAAACTTACCCGATTGAGGATCTTTGTAAGCCGAAATCAATAAGCCATTTCCATTTTGAACCGCTACATTGATACGCATATAACCTGCTTTGATAAACCTGGAATAATGTCCCATCACATCATACGTTTTTGGAAACTCCAAAGAACCATCACTCTTTGTGCAAATAAGCGCCTCATTATTTTGAAATGCCAGCATCCTTAGCCAAAACACATAGGCATTGGCATTACAATCCGCCAGTAGTTTGTGCATATTAACGGCCAGTTTCAAGCCGCCTTCAATGCCACTGTCATAATTGCCGCCATCATCGGACGCTTCTGTTACCCACATTGGTTTACCACCAATACTAAAATTCCACATGGACGGACTCTGGTTAAACCCACGTTGACCAGTGATGATGCCACTTATTTCAACGTAGCCGTGCCCCGCAAGGATGTCGACATTGCTTCTGTCCATGCCTGAGAGGAAATTATCGGCAGTTCCCCAGGCCGCATTTTCGGAAGATATAATCTTGGTGGATTGTAGACCAGCGCCGTTTAATTCTGGACGGAGATTGTTGGTAATAAATTGTCCCAAATGCGAAGCGTCCCAATAAGAAGCATCCCAGTCTGAAAAGACATTTTCAGGCTCATTTGAAGGAGAGATAGCATTGATTGTAATTCCTTCATTTTGAAATGATTTTACAAATCCAGTCAGGTAGCGCGCGAAAGCTGTTGAAGAAGTATTAAAATTAAGTCCATTAAACCATTTCGCGGAAATACTGCTCGTATTGGTCTTCATGTATAAGGGCGGAGTCCAGGTACTTGCCATAACGAAGGGAACTTGGAATCTTTCTTTTGCTTTCTTGATGATCCAGACCTGTCCAAGCTGTTCTTTTTCATCTGCTGTCAAATTCTGATAAGTCGCACTATTGGGGTCTACGTCAATCGAAACTCCTGCCGGTTTAATGGTAACGACCTTGGTCTGTTGATTAAAAGGATAGGTATGAAGTACTTTTCCACGAAGGATATTCAGTTTCAATCCACTGCCTCCCCATAAATAATCCAGAATACTATCTCTTTTTGCGGATTCAAAGAATGGAACAATCCGGCCTCCGAATGCACCAAATCCATCAATCTTTTGATAGGTTTGATCCCAATTTAATGTTGCAATTGTAGCTCCTGCCTGTGCGGATACAGCAGCTTTTTTGTTCAGTTGTGCTTCTGGACTCTCAGGAGTTAATGAAGCTTTTTGGCAACTAAAAATAGAAAATGTGGAAACTACGGCCAAAACAGCATAAAGTCTGTTCCAGCGACTGGTTAATTTTAACATAACTTAGTTTTTAAGATTTGTGAATGAATCATTAATTTAAATGTGCTTGGTTTTTCAAGCGGTTCTCATTGTCGTTGTTTTGTTTGCCTCCTTTCTTTAGTTAAAAAAATAAACATTCACCGATTTCCACATTGGTTAGTCTCCGAAAATTAATAATATTTTGGGAGAATTTATTATTACTTCTCTTATTTTAATTTTATTTTTTATTGAATTAAAAATAAATACATATTTTTTTAATGATAACTTAATTTTAATCCTTCTTTTCTGCTGAAGATGAAGGCTGAACCTGTCGCCGATCATACAGTAATAACTGATGTCTAATGTCATTTTCAAGTTCACTGACCTTGCGTTGATCAATGGTGTCGTTGACCATAATAACGATACCATAATCATCTGTGGGATACAGCACACATAAGGTATTGTAGCCTATTTTAGTATTTCCATCGTGATAGAAATAGCGAACCCCACGTTCGTCACGATTGATCATCCAACCGAGCCCCATACCAAATCCATCGTCTTTTCCATAAGTCAGTTGATGTGTTAGACCAAGGGCTCTATCGTTTAGTTTGAGGTTGGCTTCGATGTAGATCAACATATCATTGATCGTTGAATTCATTGTGGGACCAAAGTAAAACCCGCTCAGATTCGCAAATGGAACAGGCTGACCTTTATTGTCATGGCCCTGTACAACGTCGTTTATTTGTGACTCATCTAAATAGGGCGTTGTATAATGCATACCGAGGTTTCCCTTCATATATGCGCTGATAAGATGTTCATAGGAATCTTTATAGCTACTTTCCAATAGCGCAATAAGTACCATCACAGCCGTGCTATTGTAACTGAACTTTGTACCTGGGACGGTGTCGGGCTTGACTTTCCTCAGATCATCCAATAGGTCGTCACGACTGTACTTTCCAAGATAGTCTACCTGTTCCGGAATAGTGAGCCCCCTTAAACTATCGACAACTTTGGTAGGTAGCGATCTGAAAGTCTTTGGAAGGGCAGAAGTATGATTTGCTAGATGCTTAACGCGGATTCCATGGCCGCGGTATTGTAAATTGGAATAACCTCCTGGCAAGTATTTACGGATATCATCATCGAGGTTGATTTTCTTATCAAGGACCGCTTGCGCAAGTAGAGCGCCGACAAAGGTTTTCGCCACCGATCCAATGTTGTAATAGTTATCGGCGTTTGGTAACTTTTCTCTACTGTAGGTGTAGGTTGTTTTGTGCCCTTTAATATAAATCCCAATAGACACACTAAATGTATTGTTGTTGGAAAGATAATCAACAACGGAACAGTTTACAATTGTATCGAGTTGGTTTTTAAGTTTATGGTCAGTATTGATGGGTGAAAGATACTGTCCGTTTGATGAAAGGCTACTAATTAGCAACAGGGTGCTCAATAGGATAAATAAGGGTTTGGATAGTATATTCATAAACAAGTTTATTGTTCTTGATGCTGGAATCTATCGTCGGTATTCGGAAAAGCCATTGGGTTTACAACCTGCCCTAGGCGGGGGATTAGCTAATTTTATTAAAGTGTTAGTGAAAGGTACGAATTGTTATGTAAATATCACAAGGTTAAGTTTTTAAAAGGGCAATACTTCATTTGAACGTATCGCCCCTTTACATGGAATATAAACTACTAATAATTTGCTGTAAACATGCGTATTACGGCAGTGTTGTTAGATTTATTGAAGGTGCTGTGCCAGTACCTGCTTGTGTAAATTTCGTTCCGGGATTTACGACAGTATTGAAAAAACCGCCATTTTTCAGGAAGAAGCTATTCCCGGTTATTCCGCCAATGGCGTCTATCCGCTGGTTATTGGAATAGGTTGCATCAACCGTAAAGGTACTTTCCACGACTTTCAGCCAAGTTCCAGCAGATGTTCGAACCCATTGATTACTATATTCTGCCGAACGTCCCAGAAAGCCGTTGTCGGCGTTGAAATTTTCGAGGAAGCTATGAAATCCTGTTAAATAAGTATTTGTTTTGGGACGTTTCCAACTTGCAATGAGTATCCAAGTATTGGTCGAAGGATCATTAAACCATGCTGTAAAATCAGTACTTCCATTATTATCAGGTTCTCCCTTTAATAAAAATTTATAGGTAGTAGCGGCAGTCCAATTAAACTTGAGGTAGCTTTGTCCGCCAGAACCTTCGCCACCGAACTCTCCTGTCGTGGTATTTGCACCTTTTCTATTTAATGTAATGCGGTCCTCTGCAGGTATTTGTGATGGGTTATCGGTGCTATATGGACTCCAAACAGAAAATAATATTCTGCGCTCTGTCGCTGAATTGACCTGCATTCCGAAATATCCTTGGCCGAAGCCATTTGCCATAAAGTAAGATCCTATTTTATCTTCTCCTGCGGGGACTTTCACCTCGCTATAATAATAGGAAACTTGCTGATTTGTTGGAATGGTATAACTCAAATGGCAGGATGGACCCCGTCGCGACCAATAGTAGGTATTATCTACATTATTGTCACTATAAATTACTGTGCCATTCGTTGCCGAACTATCTAAAATCAAATGGGATACATCGGCAAAGTAACCACCTGACTTGGATACACCTTGAAGATCCATTTTTATATAACCCGCCGCATTTAGCGAATAGGTACCAACAGTGTAATCCTTAAGGGTTCCACCCTTAAGTTTGATTTGTTTACTTACACCGTTGATCGTTAACTTCACCGTACTGCTATCGCCGGACGGTAATACTTTAGCCCTTATTTTAACACGTAAAGCGCCTGCTTGGGGGACCTTTGCATAGGTACTGATCACACTATTGGCATTGGTCCAGTTTGCCAAGCCATTGCTATTGATGACTTCAACTGCACCGGAAGGTGCTGAAGTAACAAAGGCATTACCACCTAAGGGAACTTCGTATCCGCTTGCTCCAGGGGATGCAGCGCGGAGCGATAATTTCTCTTCTAAATTGGTTTGCACCTCGCTTTTTTTGCAAGACAGAAAGCTTGCCAATACCGCGCAAAGCAGTAGTGTAAATTTGGGATATCTCATAAGTTAAATTTAATTGTTGACTCTAATTTTATAAATACAATTAAATTAAACGAAAATTATTCAATGCAATCGTTTGTGTGAATTGCTTTTGTAACAAAAGGGATACGTTAGATAGTCACCATTGTTTATTTAATGAACTATCATTAGGTAAATGCTGCAATGCACAATAGCTTAAATAGTCTCCAGTGGTTTGCTGCACACAGCCGTTTTATCTGACGATTTGCTAAGCCATCTCGATTATTCGGCCAGTTTATCGGCATGTCGATGCAAAAGCTTCCAATTGCCTTGCTCTTTTCTGAAGATTTCGGTGATTCTGAGATTGAAAATCACTGCTGAATCTCGCCCTTTTACGTTGACTGTCGAACGTTGTATACCCGTCCAGTAAGCTAGCGAATCACAGGCATATTGATGGATCACTTCAAATTTGTTTTCTGCACCCGGAAGGAAATTGGAAGCTCCTTTTTGATTAAAATCATTGACCTCGGATACCCCAGAGATGTATATTCCATTGGGCGGAAAAATTGTTGCCGGCTCATTCGAGACAGAAATGTCTTTAAGAGAGTCAAAATGGCCCTCCACAAAATCTGTTGAGGATTTCAATCGGATAGCCATAAATTTTTCGAATTCCAAGAGTGCGTTATTGTCTGTTTTCATATTTCTTATCTGTGTTTGTTAAAAAATTAACCAGTGTGTGAATGTAATTGCGAAGATTGTCCATGGTTAAATCTTTTCATCGTCGTAGTGACGCATCATGTAATAAAAATAGTCTATCATCTTCAGGTAGTTTTCAATGCTGATGTATTCATTGGTACTATGCATACTCTGCTGTTCGGCGTGATTAATTTTAATGGGCATAAAACGATAGATATGATCACTGAGATGCTGATATTTGATGGCGTCGGTTCCGCCCACCGTCAGGTAGGGCGTAATAATAAGATCGGGGTATAGTCTGCGGATAGCAATTTCCATCATTTTGTAGGCTTTAGCGTCTGTTGGTGAAACTTTGGATGCTTCTCGGGCATTGTCGACCTGTTCGATCTCAACATCAAACCCGCTTGTAGCCTGCTCGACATGATCCCGAACTTCCTGTAGGGTGTTTTCGGGTAGCAGTCTAAAATTGACAACAAATTCAACTTCAGGTGAAAGGACATTGGGGGCATCGCTGCCTTTCATCATTGTCAGTGCCGTAGTTGTTCGCACGAGAGCATTAGTCGAATGGTTTTTCGTTAGTTGAGCCAGAAGTAAAGGTTCAAGAAGCCAGCGGTTAGCGATCGCAAATCGGGAGGCAAAAGGCATGCTGCCACCAACCTGTTGAAAGAAGTTTTGGATAATGGGGTTGATCTGTGCTTTCATCTGGTGATTTTCTAAGCGCTGCATGATGACTGCCGCTTGACCAATTGCACTCGTTGTTGGGGGCATCGAAGAGTGCCCACCAAGACCTTTAACCTTTATTTTCAGGGATAAAAATCCCTTCTCCGCGCAACCGATCAATGCTACATCCGAGCTGATCCCCTCGACCGAGCCCTTTTCCAGAATGAGTCCACCCTCGTCATAAACGGCTTCGAATTTAAGGCCCTTTTCTTTGAAGTAGTCTGCTATTTTGGCTGCGCCACGTACGCCCCCAACTTCTTCATCAAAACCAAAAGCGAGGTAGATATCCCGCTTGGGCTGTACCTGTTCTCGAACCAGCTGTTCTGTCGCTTCAAGTAAGGAGAAAAGCATTCCTTTCATGTCTAAGCTTCCACGTCCATAAATGCGGCCGTTGGCTACTGCTCCCGAAAAAGGTGCATAGTCCCACTCTTCGGCGATTTCGCTTACAGGTGGTATCGCCTGGTCGCTAGGCTGAAATAGTGATGAATCGTTGTTTTTTATGGCAGCTGAACCAGGAGGGACGACATCCGTATGGGAAAGAAAGAGTAGCGGATGCAAGCTCTTGTCGCTTCCCTTGAGTCGAAAGACCAGCGCATGACCATTGATTGTATAGGTTTCCAGCGAGCGATAGATCAGTGGAAAGTTGTACCTGATATAATTATTAAGTTCTTCAAAAGGAGCATGATTAAATAATATCGAGTCGCCAATAGAGATGGTGGCTATTTTGATACCGCCGGCAAATCGGGCAACAATGCTGTCATTGACCGCTGGCGGCATTGGCGCCACCTCCGATTTTTTGACTCGCGTAAACGGATAAGTCAGCGTTCTAATGAAAAGCCCAATGATAAATAGAATAAGTAAGACAAAAAAGATTAAGAGAATTTTCTTCATAACAGACTTCATATTAATATAAACCACCTACCACATATACCTTGGAAAAAGTCATCCAGCGCATATTCTATTGTTTCTAGTAGAACACGAAAGCCCTTCGTTTGTTTCTTATGTCCCATTAAATGTGCAATAGCTCAAATTCCTGTTGGACCCTTTCTCGCCCATTGACAATAATGGAGATTTTATGCTTCCCTGCATAGAATTTCCGGGTGGTAATCAATTTAAAAGATTGCTTTCGCTCGATACGGTTTATCTCAGCTCCCTGATAAATTCGTTCACTAATTTTAAAAACCTTTCGAGATAGCTGGCCATTTGATTTTTGATAATATAACCCATACTCCAGACGTAGTGATTTAGCGGTGCTGCTTCCATTCTCGATTTCAAAAGAAAAAATAAGATGTTCACCTACTTTAACAGCCTGTGTATGAATACTGAGATTGGTAACATCGAAATCGCTACAATCCAGTCCATAAAAGCTTAGAATTGCTGGATGCCCTTGTTTGAGTAAGGTACGGCAGCCATGTTTGATGATAGCATCTGTATTTTTACTGATACCTTTCCATTGCTGGGCAATACCCAAGACAAGATGGGGATGATCCTTAGCGATATCGTTGAGATTGTTGGCTACACTTCTTCTGACGCTCTCGGATGAATCATTATGGAGGTTTTGTAGGATGGACAGGATAGGAGTAGGATCATTTTTCAACGATGGAATTGCCATCGCCCAAGGGAGTCGAGGTCGAGATCCTTCGCTTGCAAGGCGTCGTACCTGAGCATGTGGACTTTTGGACCACCTTTCCATTTCCGCGATCATTCGAGATCCATAGTTGATAATAAATGGGCGAACGGCAAATTCGCAGCTGATAAATCTCGTGACGATTTCAAATGACTGTACAGCTGTTTCAAAATCTTCGATGCCGTAAGTTTCGATATAGTCTGGAAAAATAACATATTCAAGTCCTCCCGGATGCTTCGTTTTTAGGAGATGTCCCACAACTTGTCTTAGTAAGGCCGCTGCTTCAGGAAAGGAGTTCGGCATAAATTCATGCAAGACCGCTGTGCTATGTTTTGTGCGCTGTTTCCATTCCATTTCATGAAAACTGCCTGCAAAAACACGTTTGATAAACTGTTCTCTGTTAAAATTGTTATCAACGAGGTGGAACTGATCAGCAATAAACTGATAGAATTCCCATGTATATATATCTTTAATGAGGGACATGAGCTGAATAGCTGTTAAATGTCAATTAATGAAGACAAGATACTATATTCGATGTTAGTATCTTGTCAGATGAGCAGACTAGTTAGTAGCGTCTAAACCAAATTTCTTGATGGCCTCAGGGCTCAGTGGCGTGAAAAAGTTAAGCAGGTTACCATCGGGGTCACAAAAAAGCAATGAGCGATTGCCCCAAGGCATTGTTGTCGGCTCCTGAACGATTTTTGAAGCACTATTTTTGATCCGAATATATTCATGATCTACATTTTCCACTAAAAATTCAATAATAATGGGGGCCGTGTTGCCAAAGACAGTGGGGCTGTCGCTAAACATTTGCATCGTACGCGTACTTCCAATAGCTATGGTAATCGAACTGGTGGAAACTTCAGCGAAATCTGGTGTAAACCATTGCGCGGTGAGGCCCAGGATTTCTTCATAGAATGTGACGGATTGCTGGATGTCATTTGCAATCAGTCGAATGGATGTTAATTTCATGATGATCTAAATTTATTGATAACAAAATTAAACGGACTATTGACAATAGTCTGTCAATAGTCCGTTTGAAATTGTTCATAAATTTAATGATCATCGCTAGGTCAGTACGTCGTCAATAATTCCAAATTCTTTTGCTTCTGAAGCAACCATCCAGTGATCCCGGTCGCTAACATCATGTACACGTTGATAGCTTTGTCCACTATGTTTGGCAATAATATCGTACAGCTCCTTCTTTATTTTCAACACTTGATTGGCTGTAATTTCAATGTCAGATGCCTGCCCTTGAACACCGCCCAGCGGTTGATGCAACATCACCCGTGCGTGCTGCAGGGCGCTACGCTTGCCGGCGGCGCCGCCACAGAGTAATATCGCGCCAAAAGAGAGTGCCATACCGGTGCAGATTGTTGCAACATCAGGACTGATCAATTGCATCGTATCATAAATACCTAATCCAGCATAAACTTCGCCGCCAGGAGAGTTGATATACAGTTGTATATCTTTTTTGGGATCAACAGATTGAAGAAATAGCAGCTGGGCTTGTACGATATTGGCGATGTTGGATTCTACGGCAGCACCCATAAAGATAATACGGTCAATCATCAATCTGGAAAATACGTCCATCTGTGATACGCGCAATTCGCGTTCTTCGGTGATATATGGAGTCATGGCAAGCGGCATGCGGGATTGCTCGATACCGGAAATGTAATGATCCACCAGATCTTTTTGGACATAGCAGTGCCCTACCGCAAATTTGCGGAACTCATTTTTGTCAATCGTCATGATGTTAAGAATTTAGGATTTGCGAAATAACTTTAGTATTTTTTTTCTAAAAGAGACATGTTCAGGATATGTAAATAATGCTTGCGTTATGGCTTCAATTTCAGTTTTTAATTGTTTGCGCCCAAATTGCTGAATAGCTTCATAAGCTTTTTGTTGCGCAATAACCTTGTCTGCCAATTCTTCGTCCAATACCAATTGCGCTTCAAAAAGCAACGCTTCTTCTGGTTCAGCCATTCCAAAGATATATGCTTCTATCTGCTGGGTCTCATTCCATGAAGTCATCATAAACCAGGGATTTTTCTTTAACGGATTCTCTAACTTTCTCCAGGCATTTGAATTTCTGTACAGTGGCGCTCCTTACGCCCGAATAGCCATATTCATCTGCAATTTCTTGCAGGGACATTTGATCATAATAGAAGCTTTTCAAAAGTTCTAAACATTTGCGCCCGGCAATCTCCAAAAAGCGAAACAGCCTTGCGCTAGAAGGAGACTCTTCGGTTGTCAAAGCAATATCCACTTGATCTAGGGAGAGGTTTGGGCTGGATTGACCATACCGTTTAAGCCATAGATTTTTGGCTGTTCCGACCAAATAACCAATAGCGTTGTTTAGTGGTGTTTCTTTTAAATGTATCTTTTCATAATACACCAGTAAAGCGTCCTGAAATACATCTTTGGCTTCATCTAAATTACCGCCCATGCGACTGATATACTTAGCCACGATAGGAAATGTACTTTTATACAAGTTCATAAAGAGCACCTGCCGGTCTATTGTTCGATTTGAATTGATCAATTGTTGCATAGCAATATCATTTATAGACATGTACCAATTTAGCGAAAAGTATCACCTTTTATTTGAAAATTAATTAAACAAAAATGCTTCCCCAAAAAAAGGAAGCATTCATTCGCTTATCTGAGTTGACTATTCCAGTGTATGTTTCTACTGCGCAGGGTTATTTTTTTAAATCCAGTTCCATCTGGATATTACAGCGTTGATAAGTACTTGGAAAGCCATTGATTTTTTGAAAACCTAACTTGTGATAGAGATTGATCGCAGGTTTTAAAATGGTGTTGCTCTCGAGAAACAGTTTTGAAGCCCCTAGAGTCTTTGCTTCTTCAATAATTGCTTTTCCCAAAAGATAGCCTATATTTTTGCCCTGCACTGTTGGAGAAACCACCATTTTTGCCAATTCATAGTCAAAATCGGGATGATTCATTTTGATAAGTGAACATACACCTACGGGCTTGTCATTATAAAGAGCAACCATAATTTTGCCGCCTTTTGCCAAAATATACTCCTCAGGGTTGTCAAGTGCTTTATGGTCCGCCTCTTCCAATTCAAAATAGGTGGAAATCCATTCCTCATTCAAGGACTTAAATGCTAAGCGGTAGGCTGGATTGTACGGTACAATGTTGATATCCTTACTTTCACGCATTTTCTTTTGCTCTTGCACCCGTTTCAATAAGGATTTTTGTTCAAGGAGAAATTCCCATTCCGCTAAAGCTTCCCATAGATTGTGCGTAGCTTCCTGGATAATCCCATCAATGGCACGATCGATATCGATACATTGAATTTTCATTCTTTCCCATAGCATTTTTCCTTTATTACTCAATCCAACCATATTTCTCCGTTTATCCATAGAGCGAAGGTTATCTTCAAGTAGGCCCGCTTCGATCATTTCTTTAACGATTTTAGTGACCGACGGCTGGGAGTGGCCAATCTCTGTTGCTATATCAGTAATTGTCTTGGAATCACCTTCCGATAAAATAAAGAATACGGGAAACCATTTGGGTGCAAATTCAATCTGATAAAGCTCGTGTATCCGGGCGGCTTCTTCTGTGATGTTGGAAGCCATGTAACGCAATCTGCTACCTAAGGCTATTTTTCCTGTTTTTTCAAATAATTCCATCGTATTATAAGTAATTATATAACTAGTTATGTAAATGTAGGAAAATTATTTGAATGTTTTAAAATTGAATTTTAAAATTAGACTGGAGAAAAATATATCGTTGCTTATTTCGTTATATTTCAATAAATTCAACACATAAAAAACCAGAACCCCTTAAAATAGACCGAAGGACATGAACGAGTTAGAAACTTATTTCCGAAATAATAATGCGAAGCTAATCAATAAATGGATGCATTATTTCGATATATACGACAGACATTTTAGTCGTTTCAAAGGCAAAGAGATCGTGGTGTTGGAAGTTGGGGTTTTTCAGGGTGGAAGTCTGCAGATGTGGAAGAACTATTTTGGCGATCGTGCTAAAATATATGGTATTGACATCAATCCGCACTGTAAGGAACTCGAAGAAGAAAATGTCGAGATCTTTATTGGTTCGCAGTCCGACCGAAAGTTTCTGCGTCAGGTAAAAGAGTCTATTCCGCCGATCGATATATTGATTGATGATGGTGGCCATACGATGAAACAACAGATTGTGACATTTGAGGAGCTTTTTGATCATGTGAAAGACAATGGCGTATACCTTTGTGAAGATTTACATACATCTTATCAGGTATTTTATGGTGGTGGCCATAAAAGGAATGGTACTTTTATAGAGTATAGTAAAAATTTTATTGATTACATCAATGCTTACCATTCTGAGCAACGTGGATTGAAGGTCAACGGATTTACGCGTTCGGTAGGGTCTCTACACTACTACGATAGCATCCTGGTGGTGGAGAAACTTCGAAGGGATGAAGCGCCGATCCATATGAAAACAGGGGCGGCGACAGTGAAAGATTTCAATGCGGCTCCCACAGGATTCGATGGATTAAAATGGAAGATTAAAAAACCTGCTTTAACCGTGATCAACAAGTTGCTCCGCTTTTTCCGTATTGGCGGGTTTATGTGGGATCATACCGAAAGTTTGGG
>NZ_DFPI01000009.1:0-77837 GCF_002377215.1 Sphingobacterium sp. UBA3519 | reverse complement strand
ATAAATTTGAGACAGCTTCTTTATATTATTGACTAAATAAACTGAATTATTCAGCAATTACTTCGAAAGGAACTTGAACTTTCACTTCTTTGTGTAAGTTTAAGTTAGCGATGTATTCACCTAATTCTTTAGGTTCAACTTCGAAAGTGATACGACGACGATCTACATCAAAACCTTTTGCTTTCAACGCATCAGCAATTTGGATGCTGTTTACTTTACCAAAGATTTTACCAGATTCACCTGCTTTAGCACCAATTGAAAGTTTGATAGCTTCCAATTTACCTGCTAATTCAGTAGCGTCTTTTTTGATTTTTTCTTGTTTGAACTGAGCTTGTTTGATGTTCTCAGCTAAAACTTTCTTTGCAGATTCAGTCGCTTGGATAGCAAATCCTTGCGGGATTAAGTAGTTACGACCGAAACCTGGTTTTACATTAACGATATCGTTTTGCTCACCTAAGCCTTTGATATCTTGTTTTAAAATTACTTCCATTCTCTATCGTCCTCCTTATTTAATTGCATCAGCTAAGTAAGGTAATAAGCCGATGTGACGAGCACGTTTAACAGCTTGAGCTACTTTACGTTGAAATTTCAAAGATGTACCAGTTAAACGACGAGGTAAGATTTTACCTTGATCATTTACAAATTTCATCAAAAAGTTAGCATCTTTATAATCGATATATTTGATACCATTCTTTTTGAAACGACAGTATTTTTTACGGTTGTCCTCTACTTTAGGAGCAGTTACGTATTGGATATTTTCGTTAGCCATTAGTTTGCGCCCTCCTCAGTTTTAGTTTCAGCTTTTTTGTTGAATGCACCGCTACGTTTTTTCTCGTTGTATGCTTTGGCATGTTTGTCTAAGCTTACAGTCAAGAAACGCATAATGCGCTCATCACGTTTGTATTCAACCTCTAATTTATTGATTAATTCACCTGGAGCCTTGAATTCAGTTAAGTGATAAAATCCAGTAGTTTTTTTCTGGATTGGATACGCTAATTTTTTCAAACCCCAATTGTCTTCAGCGACAATCTCGGCTCCGCCTTCTGTTAAGATGTTTTTGAATTTTGCGATTACTTCTTTCGCAGCATCATCAGAAAGCAACGGGGTAAGAACGATTACAGATTCGTACTGTTGCATTTTGTTAATTAATTTTGTTATTTAAAATTCCACTTTTGTGGAAGTGCAAAGGTAGTTATTATATTGTTATGTTGCAATGCTTTGAAATAAAAAAGTTTAGACCCTTTCCTGGAATCTAAACTTTTTCTCAAACAAATTCGACTATATCTTAGTTCAATTTCTTTAATTCTTCTTTGATAGCTGCCTGGATTTTTTCGCTAATAGGCACTAAAGGAAGCCTTAATTGATCTTTTCCAATCCCCAATTCCTGCAGAATGTATTTTACACCAGCTGGGTTTCCTTCAATAAAACATAGATCTGTGATGTTAAGAAGTTCATTGTGTATTGATCTAGCTTCGGCATAATTGCCTTCAGCACATAACTTCGCTAATGTGGCTACCTTTTTCGGTAACGCATTTCCGATCACTGAAATGATACCAGCAGCGCCAAGCGACATCATCGGCAAGGTAACCGGATCGTCTCCGGAAATCAATAGAAATTCTGCTGGTTTATCCCGTAGAATTTCGCTGAATTGTGCAAAATTGCCGGAAGCTTCTTTGATGGCTACGATATTCGAAAAATCATTGGCCAGTCGCAATGTTGTCTGTGCTGTTATATTGCTACCCGTACGTCCAGGTACATTGTATAAAATAACCGGAAGTGGAGAGGCGCTTGCAACAGCCTTATAATGCTGGTAAATGCCTTCTTGTGTTGGTTTGTTGTAGTAAGGAGATACCGATAGAATTGCGCAAAAACCTGTTGGATCAAAGTTTTTAATTTGCTCCACAATTTCGGCTGTATTATTTCCACCAATTCCAGCAACCAAGGGTAGTCTACCGTTCACGCGCTTGACAGTAAAATCCCAGATGCGCTTTCGTTCATCATTGGTTAAAGTGGCAACTTCTCCAGTTGTACCTAAAGAAACCAAATAATCCATACCTTCGTTGATTTGCAAGTCAATTAGCTGACCTAATGCTTCGAAATCAACAGATTCATCTGAGTTAAAAGGAGTGACTAATGCTACTCCTGCGCCGTGAAGCTCGTTCATCTTGTTTTTGTATTTATATAAATTTAATTAAAAAAACTTACTTGGGATTAATGAGTTCAAATAGTTCTTGATCATTAATCATCGGGATACCCAATTTTTCAGCCTTCGCTAGTTTGGACGGTCCCATTTTATCTCCTGCCACGAGATAGCTTAGTTTGGCAGAAATGGAAGATAACATCTTTCCGCCATTGCTTTCAATTACAGCTGCCAGCTCTTCACGTGAATGTTCTGCAAATACACCGGAAATCAGAAAAGTTTTCCCTTCAAGTGAATTGCTCGCCAGGATAATCTCCTTTTCCTCAATTTCGAAATTTAAGCCATAATTCCGCAGTGCAACAATCTGTTGTTGATGAATTGGATTGTCTAAGTATTCTTTGACGCTCTCCGCGATACGGCGTCCAATATCTTGTACTCCTTCGATTTCTTCTGTTGAGGCTTGGGCTAGCGCATCAATATTTTTGAAATGCTGCGCCAATTTTTTTGCAATTGTCTCGCCGACATGACGTATTCCAAGCGAAAACAAAACTTTTTCAAAGGGTTTTTCTTTGGATTTTTCAATGCCATTGAGCATGTTATCGATTGATTTTTGACCGAAACGTTCCAGTTGTTGTAGGTCATCTTGATGGTCTTTCAGGCCATAGATGTCAACGATGTTGTGTAGCAAACCTTTCTTGAAGAAAGTATCCACGGTCTCATCTCCCATTCCTTCGATATCCATCATTTTTCGTCCGATAAAATGTTGCATTTTGCCAACAATTTGCGGCGGACATCCAGTTTCATTCGGGCAGTAGTGTACTGCTTCCCCTTCTTGCCGTATAAGTACTGTGCCACATTCCGGACAGGAAGTCGGGTAGACAAAACTTGTCGATCCCGATAACCTTTTGTCGAGGTTTACCCCAATTATTTTAGGGATAATTTCGCCCCCTTTTTCCACAAAAACAGTGTCATCTTCGTGTAGGTCGAGACGTGCGATTTCATTTGCATTGTGTAAGGAAGCGCGTTTTACGGTTGTGCCTGCCAGCTGTACAGGTTGAAGATTGGCAACAGGTGTAACAGCGCCGGTACGTCCAACTTGATAACTAATCGAGTTAAGAATGGTTTCTACACGCTCGGCTTTGAATTTATAGGATATTGCCCAACGTGGATTTTTGGCCGTAAAGCCAAGCTCTTCCTGTTGTGCGTAATCATTTACTTTAATAACGATTCCATCAATTTCATATCCTAGGTTGTGACGTTCGACATCCCAATAGTCAATAAATGCAAAAACATCGGTTAATGTACTGCATTTTCTGCTATGCTCGCTGACGTGGAATCCCCAGTCTTTGACATGGTTTAAGCTATTCCAATGATCGTGAAATAGATTTGTTCTGTTGTCGCAGTACAAAAAGTAAAGGAAACAGTCCAATGGGCGCTTGGCAACTTCAGCAGAATCTTGGAGTTTGATGGTTCCAGAAGCGAAATTTCTTGGGTTGGCATAGGTTTGCTCCTCATTATCGGCTCGTTCCTTATTCAGGCGGAGAAAAGCTGATTTATGCATAAATATTTCACCTCGTATTTCGAATTGATCTGGATAATCTCCTTCTTTGAGTTTGATCGGGATAGAACGAATCGTTTTAACGTTGTTGGTGACAACATCGCCTTGTGTACCATCCCCGCGTGTAACGGCTTTACTTAGTAAGCCATTTTCATAAGTCAAGCTGATGGATAAACCGTCAAATTTTAATTCACAAACATACTCGAACTGATCGCCGATGATTTTGCGGATCCGCTGGTCGAAGTCAAGTAATTCCTCCTGATTGTATGTGTTGCCCAATGAAAGCATTGGCCAGCGGTGTTTTTCCGTTTGAAATCGGGAGGTAATGTCTCCACCAATACGCTGTGTAGGGGAGTTGGGGTCGGCAAAGTTGGGATATTGAGCTTCCAGCGCTTCGAGTTCCTTTAATTTGAGGTCGAAGTCGTAGTCCGAAATAACACTGTTCGCCAATACATAGTATTGATAGTTATAATGGTTGAGCTCTGCCGTTAAGTCTTTTATCTTTTTTTCAATATCCATCACCAACATTTTGCAAAATTACAAATAAAAAGTACGTTTAAATAAAATAAATAAAGAATCTTGTTGTAATGACTGCTTTATTTTTAAAATGCGGTTTTCTGCATTTTGTGTTTTGGGAAAATAATATGCTATTTAAAATCCTCTGGATTTAGCTGTGAAAATTTATGTTTGTTATTTGTGTAAAAATCAATGATAATTGATTTTCTGTAATGCCCTTTTGTATTTTCTTTTGCCTTGTATTTTTTTCGTTTTTTAGCATTTTTGAAAATATTCAAGAAGAAATACTGATGCGCACGACTGATTGCCCAAGCATCCTTAGGTTTTCTGTCGATCAGAAACTTAGCAAGGGCAGCAAAGTCAAACCAAAGCCTGATGAAAATAATCCATATGGCTTTGCCTAACGGAAGGTTTTTTTGCAGCATGACCATATTATTCCTAAAATTGAGGTAAGTCTTTTTGGGATTACTTGCATTGAGGGTTCCTCCACCAACATGATAAACAACAGATTTAGGGCAATAACCTATGCCGTAGCCCATTTTCTTTAATCGCCAACACAGGTCGATTTCCTCCATATGAGCAAAGAAATCTTCATCAAGGCCATCTGCTTCCTTCCAGGCTTTTGAGCGAATAAAAAGCGCAGCTCCAGATGCCCAAAAGATCTCAGATTCCTTATCGTACTGTCCCGCATCATCTTCTACTTCATGTAGGATTCTCCCTTTGCAGAATGGAAAGCCAAAGTAATCCAGATAGCCACCGGCGGCTCCGGCATGTTCAAACTTCTGCTTGTCATGAAATGAACGTATTTTGGGCTGTGCTGCTGCCAGGGAAGGGTTTCTTTCCAAGTATTCAATCACGGGTTCAATCCAGTTTTGGCTCACTTCGACATCCGAATTCAGGAGTACATAGTAATCAGCATCTACACGCTGCAGTATTTTGTTATAACCTCCTGCGAAGCCATAGTTTTTATCATTTTCAAGTATAGTAATCGTCGGATAGTACTGTTTCACAAATGAAATTGAATCATCATCGGAGGCATTGTCTCCAATGACAAATTCGACATTCGGATACGAACTATTATATACGGATGGCAAAAATTTTTCCAGGAAAAATCGACCATTCCAATTGAGGATAACGACAGCTACTTTGGGTAATTTACTCATTTTCTACGTTTTCTTTTCCAGCGATTATGTGACCATAACCAATATTCTGGGTTTTCACGAATAAGCTGTTCAGCAAATTGATTGTGTATATCGGTAATTTCATGCTCGCCAAAGCCACTTGGATCTTCGATTAAAGTAACGAATTTACAGAAATACTGCCCTCTTTTGGGCTTTCTTCCGATATAACAATAGACCACAGGTGCTTTACTTATTCTAGAAAGTCTTTCGGCTCCTGTATAGACCAATGTTTCCTGATTTAGCCAATTAATAAAATAATCGGAATCCGAATACAGCGGTGTTTGATCCGCAACGAGTATACTGATATTGGGCTGGCCCTTCAACTTGACGATATGACGGAGTATTTGTTTCATTGGTACCATTTCGGCGCCAAACCGTCCCCGCATGTCATTGTACACCGTGTCAATGTCTTTGTTGTTGAGTGGTTTGTATACTATCAGTGTAGGGAAGTTTGTGATTAAACTCAAACGGTGAATACCAAGCTCCCAATTGGCATAATGTGAAGTCACCCCGATTACGTTTTTGCCTTCCTCGAGGTGTCTCGTCAATTCTTCTACATCTTCCAAAGTCATCTTTTTCTTGACTTCCTCAGCCGTAATCGTTTTCAATTTGATCGATTCGACAAGGAGATCCGGGAAAAAACGGTAAAACTTTTTGGCGATAACCAGGCGTTCTTTATCCGTTTTTTCTGGAAAAGCATTCTTTAAGTTTTGAAATACAATATTCTTCCTATATCCAATCATATAGTAGAGTATGTAATAAAGCCCATCGGAGATCAAATATAGAAACCAATAGGGGAGAAGAGAGATGATATAGATTAATGCGTTTAACGCTTTTTGTTTCATGCTATAGCTAAAATTCCCAGTGTTCTTTACAAATATCCTTAATTTAAGTTATTTTTGCGTCACTTATAACAAAAATCATCAGTTTTTATGGAATCGCAGTTATTACTTCCGGCATGTTATCTTCCACCAATATCTTATTTTCATACAATACAAGAGCATAATCTTCCTTTGTTCATCGAGAAATACGAGCATTTTCAAAAGCAGAGCTATCGTACGCGGGCACGCATTGCTTCAGCAAATGGTGTGCAGGATTTGATCGTACCCATTCAACATGGCAATAAAGAACGAGTTCCCATGAAAGATATTCGGATAAGTTATGAATTTAACTGGCAACGTTTACACTGGTTAAGTATACAGACCGCTTACCGGAGTTCTGCATATTTTGAGTATTATGAGGATGATTTTATACGGTTTTACGAAGGTAAATATGACTATCTCGTCGATTTTAATGTGGCCCAGCTGGAGCTTATTCTAAAATCAATCAAACTTAAACGAACAATAGGGTTTACAGAAGCGTATGTGGCCGAGCCGTTAGAAGCGATCGATTTCCGCAACCTTATACATCCCAAAAAAGAAAGTATATGGCCTGATCCAAAAGAATATTATCAGGTTTTCTCTGATAAAAATGGATTTTACCCAGATTTGAGTATTATCGATTTGTTGTTCAACCAAGGGCCGCAATCAAAAAGTTATCTATAGTCGGACGATTTTTTGAACAAAATGCGTTTAATATTGTTGTTATTCAATATTGAACGCATTTAAATGAAACAATTCTTTTTTACTTTTCTCCTTCTTTCTTTGTGTTGGAGCTCTATACGGGCTCAGGGCGGCGTTGATACGATACATTATCGAAAAGTTTACTATTGGGGTACAACCGGAATGGGTTTTCCGATCGGGAAAACCAAAGATATACTTTCGCCAAAGTTTTCGGGTAGTATTGGTTTAGATATATCCCTGAAAAATTCTATGTTTTTTGTATCCCCCACGCTTTATACACTTTCATTTAAGTACAAACAACCCTTAATTGATCCCGATTTCGAATACCGCATAGAAGATGCCAATACGAATTTCTATACTTTTTCATTCTCGGGCGGGATTAGGAAACAGATGCGTAGACTGAATATCTACGGTTTTGCTGGGCCTGGCGTTGGTCTGGCGAGTGAGCCGAGAGCGCGTGTGCTAGCAGATCAAAAGCTCGTCAAGATGGAGAATAAAAATCATCTGAATTTTTCCAGTAAATTGGGGGCTGGCGCAGATTACAAATTTAATGGCTTCTTTTTAGGGCTCGAGCTTGGTTATCTCCATAATTTTAGGAAGATACAGGATAGGCCTGTTAATATTTTTACCGTCATGATCGGGTTAAAATCCGATATCACGCAGATTGGAGACAAAGTCATTGACGTCATCGGTATAGACGGTTCCATCAGTGGTAAAAAAGACAAAAAATAAATTTATTGTTTTAAGACCTGAATGGTGTCTCCAACATGTGCTTCGGCGTCGCTTCCTGTTTTTTTAACTTTTTCCGTCTGTTCAACCGCTACCGCAAATGTGGAAGGCACAATGCCCGCGCCAAATTTAATGGCATAAAACTTGGTGAATTCTGCCCCAAAATACAATATCGCAGCCGAATAGTAGATCCATAATAACATGACAATTATCGATCCTGCGGCTCCATAAAAGCTGGCTGTGGAAGAGAGATTCAGATAGATTGAAATGCCGTACCGGCCTAACATGAAAAGTAAACCTGTAAAAATTGCTCCCCCGAGCATGTCTCTGAATTTTACTTTGGCATCGGGAAGGAAAGAAAAGATAAAGCCAAATAAAATGACAATGACCGAGAAAGTGATGCCTGTATTTACCCACGAGATAAGCGCAATGGGAATAAAGGGGAAATAGGTCATAACTAAATTGGTCACGGCAACGATAACTCCATTGATCATGAGTGAAGCAATTAGTAAAAAGCCCAAGGCGATCACGATGGAAAAAGAAATCAATCTATTGATGATTAATTTTAACCAGCCTTTTTTGGGTTTCGGTTTTACTTTCCAGATATTGTTTATGGAGTCTTGTATATCAACGAATAAGGTCGTAGAGGAGAGAATCAATGTAACAATACCTATCGTGATCCCCATATTGGATTTATTCTCGAAAGTTATCTTTTGAAGATAGGACTGGATCTGCGTTGTTACATCCTGTCCAAAAAGAACCATGACTTCCTCCAACACCTGATCCTGCGCCGAAGATCCACTCTGAAGATGTTCTCCGTAGAAGAAGCCGATACACCAGATCACAATCATAAGAAGTGGGCCGATGGAGAAGACGGTATAGTAAGCCAATGAAGCACTCTTCTTCATACATTTGTCATCATTGAATCCATTAAAGGCATCAACTAAGACATGCCAAATGTTTTTCCAGTAGGCGAGTGTAAATAAATCTCGTAGTGTAACGTGCTTCATAATAAGATGATCAGCCCCAATAATCGTGCAAATTGCTATTCTTGGTTTTGTTCCTGATACAATTTGTCGATTACGGCTTCGTTCTCTTTTAAAATAATTTTTCGTTTTAAACTCAATTTTGGTGTCAATTGACCGTCGTTGATTGTCCATTCCTTTGGAAGAAGAATAAATTTCTTGACAATTTCCCAATGCCCAAAGTTAGTAGATAATCGGTTAATTTCTTCCTGATATTTTTGGATTACTTCTGGATTTTTGATGATTTCTTCGTTTGAACCACTGGAAATACCTTTTTGGCTTGCCCATTTTGACAGCACATCAAATGCAGGAACAATCAAGGCTCCAGGAAATTTTCTATTTTCTCCGAAAACCATGACTTGTCCGATTAATGTAGATTCCATGAGTTTGTTTTCAATGGATTGGGGGGCAATATATTTACCACCTGCCGTCTTAAACATTTCCTTTTTTCGATCGGTGATTTTAAGGAAACCATCGGATGTTATTTCTCCGATGTCGCCTGTTTTGAAGAATCCATGATCGTCAAAAGCCTCTTTCGTGGCTTCTTCATTTTTATAATAGCCAGTCGTGATACTAGGACCTTTGACAAGGATTTCGCCATCTGAAGCAATTTTAACTTCTAAGTTTTTGAGGGGTTTCCCTACCGTCCCAAATTTCAATCCATTGGGTAAGTACGAGTTTACCGCAATTACGGGAGAGGTTTCAGTTAACCCATAACCTTCGAGCACTTTAAGTCCAGCAGCCCAGAATACACGCGCTAAACGTTCTTGAAGGGCAGCGCCACCTGACACGATAATTTTAATATTTCCGCCAAGAGCTTCTTGCCATTTGGAAAATATGAGTTTTCTAGCAATCGCAAGTTTGAGATTGTAAAGCGGTCCATTTCGTTCAGGTTCTTGAAATTTCAGTCCGAGATCAACAGCCCAGAAGAAAATTTTCTTTTTTAATCCCGTTAAGGCTTTCCCTTTTTCAATAATCTTATCGTATACTTTTTCCAGTACACGCGGTACTGTGGTGAAGACATCCGGTTTGACATCGTTGATATCGGCAACGACATTGTCTAAGGTTTCCGAAAAATAGATCTGGATTCCTTTCGAATAGTACATATATACTACCATGCGTTCAAAGATATGGCATAGCGGAAGAAAGCTTAGCGCCGTTTTGAAATCTGATCGGATGAGATGATTGCAGGCCAAGACGTTGCTGTATACATTTTTGTGGGACAAGTATACGCCTTTAGGACGTCCTGTGGTACCTGAAGTGTAAATTAAGGTTAGCAGATCATCTTCTGTGACTGCATCACGAAGCGGAGCTAGATCAGTTGAGTCATCTTTTGCTGTTTCGATGAATGTTTTTAGCTGGGTATAATTTTCAATGGCATCAAAAGTATACAGTTGTGGGTGTATACCGTGCTCCCTGATCGCTTGTTCAATACGGTCTGTCAATTCGCTGTTGCTGACAAAGAGTACATTGACATCCGAGTCATTCACGATAAATGAAAGATCCTGTGCAGATAATGTGGGATAGAGGGGAACAGTTGCGAGACCGATTTGATTGCAGGCAAAATCAACTAAATTCCATTCGGGACGGTTGCCGGACATGATTCCGACCCGATCACCTTTTTTGAGGCCTAGTTTAAGTAACGCCCTGCTTAAGGTGTCAATCGCGTCGGTGTACTCTTTGGTAGAATACGTTTTCCACTGGCCGTTTCCATCTCGACCTGCCACCATGATGTCCTTTGCGTATTTTTCTTTATATAAGGTTATAAAGTCAAAAATTCTGCCCATATCACTTGAGTTTATTTGGTTACTACTACATGCTGTATTGATCTAAATATACAGAAATAAAGTTGGATAATTCGGGATTATTGTCATAACAAATTAAACATTGTTTCGTTATAGCTGTAGTGGATATTTACCCTATTGAAAAGGTCCTTCATAGGGGAAGTTCTGGTAAATAGTTTTTATGTGCACTGCAATATATTGCATATAAAAAGCAATTTATCTATGTTTGAAAAAAATGTAAAGCAAAAAAGCGTACGATTTTTATGAGAAAAATATTTTTGGCTGTCGGTGGAATGCTGATGTTTGGAGCATTATCCAATAGAGCTATGGCTCAGTTGGACAATAAGGGTGCTATTGGTGGACGTTTTGGGTCTGCTCAGGGAATTACATATCGTCATACGCTTAACTCGGACCATGCATTGGAGGCTATCATGAGCATTCAGAGCAATTCTGATTTCCGCCGTTTCCGCGTTGTTGGTTTATATGAAATCTATAAACCATTGACTGGAGGATTCAATTGGTATTATGGTTTCGGTGGTAGCGTAGGCTCTTATAAAGAGAAAGATAAAATTATAGATGGTCAACGTCATTCGTTTGACTCACAACTCAATTTAAGTATCGACGGTATTGTTGGTATTGAATATAATATTCCCCAAGCTCCATTTCAGATCTCATTGGATGTAAAACCTTATTTCGATTTTCTAAACGAATCCAGTATCAAATTATTTGATCCGATCGGTTTTTCGGTAAGATATAAATTTTAAAAAAGAATAGCGGGAGACCCCGCTATTCTTTTTTAATTTTAATACTAGTACTTTCGTGTTATGCCATCCAGATTTTACCCAGCAATTCCTGTAAAAAGGTTTGTTCTTTGAGCGGACGGATTTCATAGATCTTTTTATTGCTCTTTCTGATCTGAACAGGGATTTCACGCACTAAACCATCTCGTGCCACCAGGAAGTTTAATGTTTCCCCCTCTTTGGCATGTTGAACAATGAAATCAATTTCCTTGTCTTTCACGTCGAGCCTGTTATTATTAATTGCAATCAGTTCGTCTTTTACATTCAATCCGGCGTCATACGCACCAGAGCCTTTTTCCACTGTTGCTACCGAAATTAACCCATCCACTTTGTTGGTCGTAATGCCGAATGTCAATGTGTTGTTATCAATATTGGTATCCACAATTTCGTAACCAACGAGATTAAAATAATCGTTATAATCCAGTTCTCCGTCCTGATGGGCAGCATTGAAAATGTCGTCTAACGACGTGCCTGCGATGCGTTCAGCAAGGCTTCTCAATTCATTTTCTTCAAATCCGCGATCAAGTTTTAGGTAGAACTCCTCATAAGCCTCACGGATAACATCATCCAATTTTAGTCGACCTTCTGTAGCAGCGATAATTTTAATATCCAACAATGCTGTCAGCATTGCCCCCTTGTTGTAATAGGAAATTCCTGAATTCATCGAATTTTCATCAGGCCTATAATATTTAATCCAGGTATCGAAACTTGAGGCTGCGGCAGACTGTATCGCATGACCCGGTCGGTTCAGTACAATATTGAAATCGTTAGCTAGCAAAGCGAGGTACTCTTTTTCATGATAAAATCCACAGCGTTTAATAATTAAATTATCATAATACGAAGTGAATCCTTCCATGATCCAGAGGCCTGTGGTATAGTTCTCGCCATCGTAATTAAACGGTCCTAATGCTTTTGGACGTAAGCGCTTGACATTCCATAAGTGAAAATATTCATGCGCAACGAGACTCAAATAGTTTTTGTAGCTTGTCTCATTTAAATACGCATTCCTCGACGCTCCCAATACTGTTGAATTGAGATGTTCTAGGCCTCCACCTCCAGATTGGTAATTGTGGGTAATAATGACATATCGCTCATTGGGGTTCGAACCCCAGATGCGGGTTTCCTCTTCGACGATACGTGTGATATCTTTCGTCAGACGGTCTTTATCATAACTACCACCTCCGACCATGGCGCATTCATGCTCGACACCGGCAGCTTGGAATTTCCAGACATCTTGGTTACCCGCTTCTATGGGCGTATCGTATAATACGTCAAAATTTGGTGCATAAAACTTATGTTCTTCAATTTGTTCGAGTCCTGTTGATATACTTGCCCAAGAATCTTTTAGTGCTATGCTGACTGTTGAAGGACTGTCTATACGGCCATCGATATGAAAGAAAGTTGCCGTAGGCACAATAAAAGCATGATCACTATCGAAAAAGTTGGTACGCACAGAAACTTCAAAACCGTATACAGCGTAGATTACTTCGATTTGATCCAAAGATTCTGTGGGTATTCGCCAGGTATTTTTTGAAATTTTCTGATAGGAAATCGTATTTCCTGTTTTGTCAAATGATCGAAATCGTTCTACATTTTTAGCATATTCACGAATTAAATAAGATCCAGGAGACCAAACTGGCATTTTTAGATCGACATAAGGCTGGTTGAGCTTTGTGATGCTCATTTTTACTTCGATGTAATGAGCTTGTGCTTCTGAAAATGATACCTCAAAATGTATTTCGGGTATGTTGAAAGGGTCACTGTCCATGAAAGATGATTTTAGTATGAGCTTACAAAATTACAAGTATCGTACGCTTAACCAAACAAAAAAAAAGATTGTTGGTTCTACAATTATGAATCAGCTGCTTCCTGTCATCATNNATGATGACAGGAAGCAGCTGATAGTATCCTCCAATATACATAAATTTATTTAAGAAATGAGGTATAATTCGATGGCAAAATTGCTGCTTTGGATAAAACGACGGTTTTAATTGGGCTGGGGAGATGAAGCAAAAAATCTGTTTTTTATCAGAATTTTTGCTAAGTTTGATACAGTAGTTTATAGGGGGAAAATAATCAAGAATTTGTATGATCTTAGTTGTTGATAGCGGCTCTTCAAAGTCGGATTGGAAGTTGGAATTGCCAGATAGTGCGCCTATCTCATTCAGTACAAATGGACTTAATCCTTTTTTTGTGAATGAAAAGGAAATCACACGTGTTATTAAGGAAATACCCGAAATTATTCCCTATGCCGATGAAGTTACTGAGTTGTATTTTTTTGGTGCGGGATGCATTACGCCCGATCGTCGGGAAATGGTTTCAAATGCATTGACACCCTTATTCGAAAACGCTTACATTTCTGTTGAGAACGATCTTTTTGGTAGTGCCTTAGCGACCTGTGGTAATAAAAAAGGTTATGTAGCGACATTGGGGACGGGGTCTGATTTGAGTTTTTTTGACGGGGAGGAGCTTATGCCCTCACATAATGGAAATGGCTACGTATTAGGTGATGAGGGGTCGGGGGCATATTTTGGAAAAAACCTGGTCAGGCTTTTCCTATATGGCCGTATGCCGAAAGATCTGAACGAAAAATTTGCGAACAAATACAGAATCAATAAAGAGATTGTCATCAAAAATGTTTATCAAAAAGAACGTCCAAATGCTTTCTTAGCATCTTTTGCGCCGTTCATGTCCGATAATATTACCCATCCCTATATTATAGATCTGGTAAAGAGTGGATTCGAAGAATTTGTTCAAGCTTCGATTTTGACCTATCCAGACTATAATAAATATGCATGTCACTTTGTGGGTTCTATTGCGTATAGTTTTGATTTAATCTTGCGGGAAGTCTGTGAAGCACATCAGATACAGGTAGGGACCATTTTAAAATCTCCTATCAACGAGCTTTTTGATGCGGTATTGGAAAGAGAAAGTAATTCATTGTTAAGTCTTTAAAATAATTAAATATGATTATTGCAACTATTATGGTGTATATGTCAATGTTATTTGGCAATCCCAACTTTTATGATTTTAAGTTTACGACACTTAAAGGGCAAGAAGTGAAAATGTCCGATTTCAAGGGGAAGAAAATATTGATCGTGAATACTGCCTCAAAATGTGGTTTCACAAAACAGTACAAAGATTTGGAGGAATTGCACAAGACCTATGGCAATAAGCTCGTTATTATTGGCTTTCCGGCAAATAATTTTGGACAACAGGAACCGGGTTCAAATGCGCAGATTCAAGAGTTTTGTGAACAAAATTATGGTGTTGATTTTTTAATGGCCGAAAAGGTCGATGTAAAAGGAGATCAAATTTCACCCTTGTTTAAATATTTGACCGCTCAGGAGAACCCAGATTTTAAAGGTGATATCAAATGGAACTTTGAAAAGTTTTTGATTGATGAGAACGGCAAACTTGTCCATCGTTTCCGTTCTGCGACGAATCCGCTGGACCCTGCTATTGTAAACTGGGTGGAAAACAAGAAATAGTAAAAATAACAAAGTAAAAAAGCTGCNNGCAGCTTTTTTACTTTGTTATTGTCCAGTTGATCCGAAGGCTCCTGGTTTTGCCATAAACCGGGACAAGGCTCTATTTGATGGGTTTGGCTTTCGTTTATTTATTAAACTTTTGCCTATTTGATGTAAGCCGTTGCCTATTCAATGTAAGCATCGTACAGGGCGCTAATGCAGTCTTCAAGCAAAGGGTTGAAGTCATCGCTGTCGGGAATATTGCAGCCGTTTGTAATGACAATAAAGCCATATTTCTTTGCAGGGTTGAAAAATAGTGCACTATAAAGCCCGTAAGCCGAACCCGTATGGCCTGTCAAAGTAATCCCCGGTATAATTTTAGAATTATTCATCATAGCTAATCCATAGCCCGATTCCTTATTTACAGCGGTCTGCATAATCTTCGCATACTTTTTATCGATGATGTTTTTTCCCTGACTATGGCCGTAATTCATATGCATCATCATATATTTAGCTAAATCTAAGGCAGATATTTTCATTCCACCTGTCGGAGAGAGCACAGGAGTGCTATAGCCCAAGATGTACTGATTGAGTTCCTCCCGACGTGGATTATAGGCACTGGGTTCTTCATGCGGTGTACCTTTAGCATCAAAGGAATATAAAGGAACAAATCTTCTTTGGTCCAAAGAGTCGATACAATAACCACCATATAGGTTGAGCGGTTTGAGGATATGGTTAACAATATAGCTGTCGACGCGTGTATTGGTCAGTTTCTCCAGAACAGCTCCTGCCATATTAAAATTGAGATTACAATATTGGTATTGTGTGCCGGGTTCATAAAGATTGTAGGAATCTTTCCAATTGGGGTTCTTGGATGGATTGATGACATCTAGGTTGAAGTAACCGTTTTTATCATTGATACTGGAGGTATGGGAAAGGATCATCCGGACGGTGATTTTTTTGCCTGGAAAATTCGGATTTCTGATTGGGAAACCTATCAAATCCCCGAAGTCGTCGTCGAGTTTGCATCGGCCATCCGCTATTAATTGCATCAATGATGTTGCGGTGAATGACTTTGAAATCGAAGCAATCCGAAAGAGGTCATTTTCTCCGAGAGGCGTTTTGGTTTCCAAGTTTTTGTAACCATAATTTTTGTGATACTCAATTTTATTGTTTTTGACGACGACCACACTGAGCCCTACGGCATTATAGCGACGCATAATTTCTGTAAGATCATGATCAACCTGTGTGTGCTGGCCAAGCAAAACTGTGGGAACGAATAGATAAATAAAGACGGCGAGTAGGAGCTTATACTTTCTCATTGGATTGATTAGTTGGGATGTTAGTTCTGGTATAAATGTAGGAAATACTGATGAATAATAGAAATAGTTACAATGAATCCGTGCAGCATATCATAGTTGCTATACAGCTCAATCATGCTTTATTAGCGTAATAAACTATTTTTATTTAAAACTATTCTAAACAATAAAATAATATCGTATGTTTGCGCCGACAAATAATTTTTACGAACTCACAATTTATTAACATGAAAAGAACTTTTCTAGGACTTGTTTTAAGTCTAGGATTAGTAGGAGCAATTCATTTGGATGCATCGGCGCAAAGTAAGGGGATACATGGCCGTGTTAAAACCAAAGATGGTGCACCAATTGAATCGGCTACAGTAACCATAGTTTCTTTAGGTAGGTCTACTTCGACTTCAGGTGATGGAAGCTTCCATTTCTCTAATCTTCCGGATGGAACCTATACTATTCGGATCAAAAGTATCGGAAATGGAGTCGAGGAGCGTACTATAGAGGTTAAAAATGGAAAGGCGATGGCCGTGAATGTTGCTTTGAATATTTCTGAATCTCAATTGGAACAAGTGGAAGTCGTGGGCTACAACTCGCACAACAGCAAAACAGTGAATGTGGGTAAAGCAGGGATTATTGACCGGGATTTGCCGCAGAGTGTACAAATTATAAACGAACAGGTAATTGCGGATCAACAGGTTAATCGCCTGAGCGACGCGCTAAAAAATGCAAACGGTGTCGCGATGGGAGCGAACCGTGGTGGGGTCAACGAAAATTTTTACGCAAGGGGCTATAGCTTAGGCGGAAATAATATATTTAAGAATGGCGCGCGAACCAATAATGGAGGTTCGATTGAGGCGAGCACCTTAGAATCTGTCGAGATTTTAAAAGGAAGTTCTGCTTTGTTGTATGGCGTTGTATCTGGTGGGGCCGTTGTAAACCTAGTGACGAAAAAGCCTAAATTTTATTATGGAGGCGAAGCGTCAATGCGTGTAGGAAGTTATGACTTTTATAAACCAACAGTAGATGTGTATGGTCCAATCTCCAATAAGGTTGCATTCCGGGTTATCGGAACTTATGAAAAAGCGGGTAGCTTTAGGGATCAGGTCACATCAAAACGTACATATGTAAATCCTTCTGTTTTATATAAAATATCCGATAAAACTGATCTCAACTTTACATTCGATTACTTAAAAAGTGATTTTACGCCGGACTTTGGAATGGGGACCGTGGATGGTAAGTTGAATAATGAAGTTGGAAGAAACACTTTTATGAATGTGCCTTTTGCTTTCAACAGAACAAATACCTCAAACGGGCAGATCAATTTGAACCATAAGTTTAATGATTCATGGAATTTAAACGCAATAGCAAGTTACCAAACCTACGATCGTGATTACTATGGATCAGATCGGATTCAAGCGAATAAAAATGGAATTGCTCCACGGAATTTAACCCGATCCAAATCAAATGAGTTTACAGCCAATCAGCAATTGAATCTAACAGGAACTGTAAAAACAGGGGCGATCAAGCATAAGATCTTGGTGGGAGCAGATGCCGATCAGTCGCATTCAAATGCGTATGCCTATAAAATTGATGCATCTAAAAATGTGGGCGGTGTATACGATTCTATTTATGTCTTTAATCCCTCGCAAACTGCGCAGCATTTGGCTTCGGGAAATGGACTTCGGACAGATATGCCACAAGCGGATTTATTGACCAAAACAACGACGGATATCTTTCGTTATGGCGTATTTTTTCAGGACCTAATAGAAGTTACTGAACAATTTAAAGTGTTGGCTGGTATTCGCTACACGTATCAGCGTACACCGAATTCGGAAAAGTATACTTATGCGACGAATCAATCGGAAGAGATTATTAATCTAGATGGTCAAAAAAATCCGATTGGAGCAAAAGTGGATAAAGCATGGTCGCCTAAATTTGGATTGATCTATCAGCCGATCCGCTCATCAAGTGTCTATGTCACTTATGCAAATAACTTTACATCGAATTCGGGATATGATGTGAATTACCAACCGATGGCTCCCTCTATCATCGATCAGTATGAGGCCGGTGTGAAAAATGACTTTTTCAACGGTAGGTTATCCGCAAATGTTGCTTGGTATAGAATTAACAACAATCGCTTTGCCCAACAGTTATTGGTGCTTCCGAATGGAACAAGCAATAGCGATGCAAATATGAAAGAATTTTCTGGAAAGACGGCTTCAAGCGGATTGGAAGTTGATGTTACTGGAACCTTACTCCCAGGACTGAATGTAATTGCAGGTTATTCCTACAATTATATGCGTTATACCGAAACCAATCCGATTTCAAGTTATACAACCATCGTTGATGGTAAGGAGAAAGTGACTGAAATTTCTGGGAACGAAGAAAATGTACGTCTGGTAGGAACCACAGCACATACGGCTAATGGGACCGTGTTTTATACCATTCAAAATGGGACAGTTAAAGGACTGAAATTAGGTTTTTCCGCATTTTATACAGGTCGACGTAATGCAGGTTGGAATAATACTAAGATCAATGTACGCGATGGCCTCAATCGTCTGATCTCTGTTAGTCCATTTACGACCATAGATTTCTCCGCTGGTTATGCTTATAAAAACTGGAGTATTTTGGGTAAATTATCCAATATTACCAACGCGTTTAATTATTATATCCATGAAAACTATAGTGTGAATCCGATTCCACCGCGTAGTTTTATGGCAACGCTAGCGTATAAATTCGAGAAGAGGTAATATTGCTCTTCGATCCAAAAAAAAGGAGTCAGCAACATGCTGACTCCTTTTTTTATGCTGGAATTTCAATAGATGCCCCTTTAGGACGCATTGAAATCAATATACTCTTTCTGGATACAGGCTATAAATTCGCCTAATGCACTGTTTTTACTTTTTATATTAGAGACCAGGATCACTTCTGTTTTGCTATCCATATCTTCAAGCTTCATGATTTTTAGGTTTAAATGCGGGTATTGTTTGATGGTGGAATAGGGGACGACTGCCAGGCCCAACCCCTGTGCTACCAACTCAAGGATGGAAGACATCGAATTGCTCTGGTGTACAATCTTAGGTTCGAAGCCCATGCGATTACAGGTGTTAATAACAAGCCGGTGATATTCGGAGGCGTATTTCTGATTGAAAGAAATGAAACTTTCATTAAAAAAGTTGATCGCATTAAATTCCACCTGTGAAGGACCTACAATCACCATAGGGTCTTCGAAAAGAGGAGTGGTCAGCAATTCATTTGAATAAATTGGAGCGCGCATGATGCCTAGATCCAATTTTCCATTTTCCAACGCCAGCTTCTGCTTCTGTGTCGAAGTTTCAAAAAGACTAACCCTTAAGTATGGAAACTTTTGTTGAATTTGCTTCAATACTGTGGCAAGCATCTTTTTTGGTGTTGAACTGATATAGCCTAGTTTGAATTCTCCGGAGATATTGTTGTGAATCTGTTTGGTGATCGTTTTGCTGTGCTCTATGTTCTGCAGAATCTCTAACACTTCCTCCAAAAAGTATTTACCTGCTTCAGTTAGCTCGACACGTTTGTTGGTCCGGAAGAAAAGAATAACACCCAATTCGTCTTCTAGATCTTTAATCTGCCGGCTTAATGGGGGCTGGGACATAAATAAGCGTTCTGCTGCTCGGCCAAAATGAAGCTCTTCGGCTACTGTTTTGAAATAAATGAGATGTCGGATTTCCATCGATACTTTTTTGGTATGAATTGATGACAAAATAAATATTTTTAATGAATTCCAGTTAGTCCTACCTTTAAATTATTAAAAATTAATGGATGAAATGCCCGATGGACTGTAAGATACAGCTGTAGGGGGAATCTATCTGAACTTTAGAGCATAAACAATTTAGAGATGAACAAAGCTACACTACAGGAGATTGAAACACGGTTTGACAATGATGTCGAACGGTTCTCAAATTTAGAAACAGGTCAAGCAACCACATTGGATGCGGTATGGAATATGGAGCTTATTACGGATGCCATTGTCAGTCTTTATCCAAACGCTCAAAATATATTGGACATTGGATGTGGGGCTGGCAATTACGACGTAAAACTATTGCAAAAATTGGAGTCTAATCCAAATGTTAGTCTGTTGGACCTGAGCCAGCCCATGTTAAATAGGGCAAAGGAACGCGTTGGAAAATTGACCAACGGAGAAATTCATTTGATTAAAGGCGACTTTCGTACTGCTGCTTTGGAAGAAGACAAATTTGATGTCATCATCGCAACATCCGTTTTACATCATCTTCGAGATGATAAAGATTGGGAAAATGCGTTTGGCAAGCTGTTCCGCTTATTGAGAACCGGGGGAAGTGTGTGGATTTTTGATTTGATTGAGCAAAATAATGAACAGCTTCAAAAATTAATTTATAGAGAAAAATATGGTGAATACTTAACTAGCCTGAAGGATGAACAGTACCGTGATCATGTTTTTGACTATATTGAACACGAGGATACACCAAGATCGCTGATTTATCAACTCAACTTATTGACACAAGTTGGCTTTAAAAATGTTGATGTTTTACATAAAAACCTTTGTTTTGCTTCTTATATGGGATTCAAATAGGCGCTGGAAAAAAGTGTAAAATAAATAAGGCGATACGGGGAGTATCGCCATAAAATCACACTAACTATTAAAAAACCTATAGGACTAGGAATTTACAAATTCAATAAACCAATGTATGTCTCATCCCACGCTCCTCTACTTTTATTCCTCGTCACATGCGAGATGTCAAATAAATAATAAAATGTAATTATTAAGGTCAATACTTTAAAAAAATCAAGTATTTCCATTGGTTTACGTAAAGATATGTCTTTATTTTTTAAATACAAATAAAAATGATGAAAATTGAAAAATTATTATTATTTGACCGTTTTTAAGAATTCTTCCCAGGCGATCTGATCTGTTTTGAAGGTCAAATCTTCCGTTAACACCGATTCAATCGGTACCCATCGAAAAGACTGAAGCTTATTATCTTCAGGTTTCTGATCAGGATCGAAGTCAAAGGCTTTGGTAGTCGTTCTGATCTGAATAGCTGAGGTATTCTTGACCTGATAGTAAATCGATATGATTTGGCTATCGTTAAAACTTGATTTCTCATAAAAGTCTGTGGTGTAAATATGTTTAACCACAGCAATGTCAAAAGCACATTCTTCCTGATACTCCCGGATCAAAGCATCCAATAAGCCTTCTCCGTATTCTAAGCCCCCACCAGGGAATTTGGTAAATGAAACATTTTCCGTTCTTTCGTCGCTGATCAATACCTCTTGATTTTCATTGATCAATATTCCGTACACTCTTACGTTAAATGGAAACATGGATTAATTATGTTTGTATATATTTTAGTTTCTGTCTTTTACAGTGGCATAAAACCATTGTCTACTGCAAATTCATCCAATCCGATATAAGAATAATGTCTCGGAAGAAACCAGCCAATTGCTTCCATGATGTTGGTGAATTCTTTTTCAGTCCTGAATTGGTTCGCAGCGATATTGAATGCCAAATCTTGTGAAGCATTTTCTTCATCTTTATAATTACGCGCAATGAGCATCACCTTTGCATTCTTTACGCCATAATAATCTAAAAATTCACGTAATTGGTTGCGGACAGCCTGTGGAAGAATGGTCTCGGCAGGTTGCCCCACTAATATTTCTTCATCTTGACCGATAATCGTTTGTTCATTTTTCTTTGAGAAAACACTATCATCTGTATAAAACTCTCCGTTTAAAAAGTAGTTAACCAAGTCGCCGTAGGTGAATACCCAGTCGGGGTTTTCATTTTGTGTATTGATAGCAATACCAAAACCTTTTGGCAACACGAAATCCTTCAGCCGATTTTTAATGACAAAGGCCTGAAAGTTCTGATCTTTCGGAACACTTTCGAGTTGAAAATAGGGGAACCCATCAGGACCAACAACCACTTCTGTTTCTGCTAATTTTAAGGTGCATTCAGCAATATTAGCCAGAAAAATATCACGCCACTCTTCATCCCGCTCTTCAAAGGGAACTTCCATCAGGCTATTTATTATAATCGTTTTTTCCAGGTCTCCCAAACGATTATCATTCGCATTGTTGCTATCGTCAAATAAATGTATTGTACTCATCTCGGATTGTGATTTTTTGATTTGCTGGTAAAAGTAAAAGAATATTTATTAATTAACGACGTTTTCTTGATTTCGAACCGCCTTTTCGTTGATTGTTTTGGCTGCTAGAACGCATTTTCTCCCAGCTCAATAAATAAGGATGTTGATCGTCAATTTTAATTTGCCGTTTTAAGGATAACTGTAATTTTATCCACTTTTCATTGTCCTCCGCATCGCAAAAGGTAAATGCTTTTCCCTCTGCTTCCGAACGACCTGTTCGACCGATTCGATGCGTATAGAGCTCGGCGGAATCCGGAATTTCGTAGTTGATGATAGCTTCTAGGTCCGGAAAATCTACCCCTCGAGCCAAAAGGTCCGTCGCAATTAATACACGTACCTCTTTTTGTCTGAATTTAGTAATAATCTCTTCTCGTTTTTGCTGCGCTATATCGCCATATAATGCCGAGCAAGAAATGCCATTTCGATCTAAATCTGTTGCGATGCGTTCGACAGCATGAACTGTTCGCGTGAAAACGATTACTTGCTGTGCAATACGGTTTTCAAGGAGATAACGCAGAAGGGTCTTTTTATCATTTTTATCAACATAGAGGACAGATTCTTCTATTTGACCCTTTTTGGCCGTTGTTTCTAGGTTAATCTCAACAGGGGTACTTAATCTTTTTCGAACAATTTTTTCGATTTCAGGGGTTTTCGTAGCTGAACTGAAAATGGTTTGTCTCTCAGCAGGCAATGTGCTGATGATTTTATTGATTTCTTTCGTGAAACCGAGATCTAACAATTGATCGAATTCATCGATCACCAGGATATCTATCGTTTTTAGATCGATAATGCCTTGTTCAATAAAATCCAGCAAACGTCCTGGAGTCGCAAGGACCATCTGGGCTTTCGGATAAACGTCGAGTTGACTTTCATAAGTTCCGCCACCATAGAAGCTGGCGATAGTCAACTCCATTCCATCGATAAGCCCCGATATGCGCTGTTTGGTCTGTATACAGAGTTCGCGTGTAGGAAGGAGTATAAGGACCGATAAATGATCTGCGGTAATCTTGGTTCGTAAACGCTGAATAATGGGGATAGCGTAAGCCTCCGTTTTTCCCGTGCCGGTTGGGGCAATCGCCAAACAGTCTCTACCTTCCAAAATGGCAGGGATAGCTATTTCTTGAATAGGTGTAAGCGAAGAAAGCTTTTGTTTTTCAAGATTAGCGACAAGGATTTTATCTAGTTTAAGTGCTGAAAAATTCAAAATGATGAATGTAAGACCCAAAAATAAAAATTAAAAAGGACAATGGTGTTTTTGCCTGCTGATTGGAATTAAAAATCTGTAAAAATTAGGATTTTTTGTCAAAAAGTACTAATTTGAGAAATTAGAATATTCTATTTCAAATCTGAATTATTGATTATCAATTTATTTGATAAACACCAATTATATAGAATAATATTTTTGTTAAATTTGTTGAAACAAAAAAGAATATGTTTGATACTGCATTTGACCAAAACAATGAATCTATTTCCACTTTGAGCTTTGACGAGTTCAAAAAGATTATTGTGAATGATTATCGAACTGCCTTAGAAAGTCGTTACGTGAGTTTATTGGGACGTAAAGAAGTGCTTACAGGTAAGGCTAAGTTTGGTATTTTTGGCGATGGAAAAGAATTGGCACAGATCGCGATGGCTAAAGTTTTCAGAAATGGGGACTGGCGGTCGGGATATTACCGTGACCAAACATTTATATTTGCTTCTGGCATCAGTGATGTCTATCATTTTTTCTCTCAATTATATGCCCATCCCGATGTTGAGGCAGATCCTTCTTCTGCAGGAAGGCAAATGAACTGCCATTTTGCCACGCGTGTTGTGGACGACCAAGGTAACTGGTTGGATCAAATGGTTCAGAAAAACTCGTTTTCAGATATTTCGACCACTGGCGGTCAGATGGCAAGATTGCTGGGCTTGGGCCTGGCTTCTAAGTTGTATAAGCAGAATAGAAATTTAGACTATCTATCTTATTTTTCAAATAAAGGAAATGAAGTTGCATTCTGCACTATCGGAAATGCTGCTACTTCTGAAGGCGTATTTTTTGAAGTCATCAACGCCGTAGGTGTTCACCAGATTCCAACAGTGATTTCTATTTGGGATGATGGGTATGGGATATCTGTGCCTAATGAAATTCAAACAACAAAAGGAGATATCTCCGAAGTCCTCAAAGGTTTTCAGAAGGAAGACCTAACAAACGGGATCGAGATATTCAAAGTGAGGGGATGGGATTATGCGGGTTTATGTGAAACCTACGAGCAGGCCGCCCAAATTGCTCGCGAAAAACATATTCCATGTCTGATTCATGTGACCGAATTGACGCAGCCTCAAGGACACTCTTCTTCAGGTTCACACGAACGGTATAAATCGCAAGAAAGATTGCAATGGGAAACTGATTTCGATTGTATCGCGAAAATGAAAGAATGGATCGTAAGTTCTGGTATTGCTACCACAGAAGAATTGGATCAATTGGATCAACATGCTAAAGACCATGTTCGTCAAGAACAAAAACGAGCTTGGGCCGATTATATTAAAACATTGAGCATCGAAGCTCGGGAAGCTATTGATTTACTTCAGGGTATTCCAAATGAGCGGGCTGATTTTGCGTCAAAGAAATTGCAATCGATGGTTGAGCCTTCTTTGAAAGAAGTTTATGGCCAGGTTCGCAAGGTGTTGCACGAGCTTAAAGGTCAGCATAGCGATGGGCGCCAGCAATTATTAAATTGGTACAAAGAGAAGCAGGAACTGAATGAGAAACGTTATAATTCAAAATTATTTACAGATGGTGTAGATTCACCTGCTCACGTGACGGTCGTACCTGCAGTCTACAGTGAAGAAGCTAAAGTGGTCGACGGACGTGAGGTCTTGAATCTATGTTTTGAAGAGAACTTCCGGCGTGACGAACGATTATTGGCGTTTGGAGAGGATGTCGGTAAGATTGGAGATGTGAATCAAGGTTTTGCAGGTTTACAAGAAAAGCTGGGTGTGCATCGTGTATTTGATACCGGTATTCGGGAGAATTCAATTATAGGAAAAGGACTAGGTTTGGCAATCCGTGGACTTCGCCCAATTGCTGAGATCCAATACCTGGATTACCTAATCTATGGTATTACAGTAGCAAGTGATGATTTGGCAAGTTTAAGTTATCGCACCTTTGCAGGTCAGAAAGCACCATTAATTATTCGTACACGTGGCCATCGATTGGAAGGTATATGGCATTCCGGATCGCCCATGTCAGTAATTTTAGGATCTTTGAGAGGTCTGCATGTATGTGTGCCGCGTAATATGACCCAGGCAGCAGGTATGTACAATACGTTGTTCCGCTCTGACGAACCTGCTATCGTTGTCGAATGTCTGAATGGGTATCGTCTAAAAGAGCGTCTACCAGAAAACGTTGGTGAATTTACTGTGCCAATCGGTTATGCCGAATGTGTTAAAGAGGGGCGGGATATCACGGTGGTATCCTATGGGTCAACTTTACGTGTTGTTGAAGAAGCGGCCGTGGAATTGGAACGTTTGGGGATATTCATCGAAATTATTGATGCACAAACATTGCAGCCTTTTGACAAAGGAAAACTTTGTGCTGAATCGCTGAAGAAAACAAATAAACTACTTATTGTGGATGAGGATGTGCCCGGTGGGGCCTCAGCTTTCATCTTGCAAGAGATATTAGAGAAACAAAATGGCTACTATCTATTGGATAGTCAGCCGAGGACACTGACTGCAAAAGCACATCGTCCGCCATATGGCTCAGATGGGGATTATTTCTCGAAGCCATCTTCTGATGATGTTGTCGAGACAGTGTATGCAATTATGCATGAAGCTAATCCAGAAAAATATCCATCTATGTTTTAATAGATGGATATCTTTTTGCTTTACTAAGCTAAATATTCCAACGGCTGGGATGATATTTTAATTGAATATACTCGCAGCGCCAATCATAGCGGCTTTTTCACCAAGTATTGCTGTATAAATTTGAAATCTTTCAAATTCACTTCGGTCACCAATGAAAATAGGTAGCGCTTTGGCGATATTGCCACCGACTATAAATATTTCAGCAGCATGTTTCTCTGCGAAGAACTGCATAAAATCAAAGAGATGTTTAGCATATTCATCTTTGATGATTTGAAATTCCTTAGTTTCCCGATGATGATCTAAAATATCTTTAAGTCCCGTAACATCTTTTCCTGCTACTTCTTTGAAACGTTTGATGAACCACCGTGTGACAAGAAATTCTTCGAAAATACAATCTTCGTAAGGGCTGTTCCATAGGGCGGCATCATAGGCTTTTTCACCTTGATTCCATACCGCAGATCCAAGTCCAGTACCCAACGTAATTCCTAATATCCGCTTGTTTGTTTGCAAGTTCTGTACGAATATTTCACCTTGTAGGAAGGCTGCTGCGTCATTGATAAAGTGGATAGACGTAGGCGGAAGTCCCAGCTCTTCAGCTAAAAGCGCTTTGACATCCATGTTGTACAGATTGTCATATTTGCTTTGTCCCTGTATCTTAGATATTCCATTTTCGTAGTCAAAGGGTCCCGGCATAGCAATGCCGATGAACTGAATAGGAGCCGGTGAGGTGGCTATGATATCGCGTATAGCTGATGCCCAGGTTTGTAAAATCGTTTTAGCATCTCCTTGAGAAAAAACGTGGTTTCTGGCCACGTTTTCTAAGTATATATTCCATTGTTTTGTGTCAATGATACAGGCAGAAATATGTGTGCCTCCAATATCAACACCTACGACATAATTATCTTGCAGCATGTTTGTAACTTTGATTTTTAAGTAGATGATCCGCGATTACAAGTGCTGCCATAGCTTCCACAATAATTACTGCTCTCGAAACAACACAAGGGTCATGTCTCCCCTTGCCACTTGCAATAGCAGGGTTGCCATGGATATCCACTGTTTCTTGATCTCTCATGATAGTGGCAACAGGCTTAAATGCTACTTTGAAAGTAATATCCATACCATTTGAAATCCCGCCCTGAATCCCTCCAGAAAAGTTGGTATGTGTGTGCACTCGATTTAAATCATGGTCATCTGCTACAAATATATCATTATGTTCGGAACCTCGCAACTCCGAACCTGCAAAACCTGAACCATATTCAAAACCATGTACCGCATTGATGCTCATCATTGCTTTAGCAAGGTCTGCATGGAGCTTATCAAAGACCGGTTCGCCTAAACCAACAGGGACATGTCTGATGACAGCCGAAATACGTCCGCCAACCGTGTCACCCGCTTTTCTGACCGAGTCGATAAACTCAACCATTTCATTTGCTGTTGCTGGATCTGCACAACGTGCAATGTTAGCTTCCCGTAATTCAAGCAAAGCTTTTAGATCTTTGGTATCGACATTTGGTGCCTCGATGGTGCCTACCCCCGAAACGTGGGCAAAGATTTCGATGCCAAATTGAGTCAGGAAGCTTTTTGCTACTGCACCTGCAGCAACACGGGCAGCGGTTTCCCTCGCTGAGGAACGTCCTCCGCCTCGATAGTCACGAATACCATATTTCATCTGATAAGTGAAATCAGCATGGGAAGGTCTGAAGATATCTTTGATATGTGTGTAATCTTTCGAACGCTGGTCTTCATTTGGAATAACAATTGCTATTGGTGTTCCCGTTGATTTCCCTTCGAATACGCCAGATAAAATCTGTGCGGTATCACTTTCTTTTCTTTGTGTCGTGATCTTAGATTGACCTGGTTTTCGTTTGTCGAGCTCAGACTGGATAAATTCCTCGTCTATTGTTATATTTGAAGGGCAACCATCAATAATTACACCTATAGCTTTGCCGTGTGATTCGCCGAAAGTGCTAATTCTGAATAAATCGCCAAATGAATTTCCTGCCATAAAAATTAAATTTCAATAAACTTAGATAAATTTGCCTTTAAATGCAATTCTAAAGCACCAGACTGAATACAAATTATGAGTCTGTAACTCGAAGATGGCCTAGTAGATTACATTACAATTTTTGTCCCAAGCTAAAAGGCTATCTGGGAGATTGTATCATAAAACAGAGATTAATATTGATGTTAATCCCTGTTTTTGATATGTTAGTCAATTATAAAAGCTTGCGCTTGTAAATGTTTCCAAAAATCAGGATATGACTTTTCTACAACTTGAGGTTCAGCAATCTTGATTTGGTCAAAAACTAAAGCCAAAGGTGCGAATGCCATCGCCATGCGGTGATCCTCGTAAGTCTCGAAGGTCACATCTTCTGGTTGATATACACCTGCAGTTTTCAGATGGTATGTGTCACCATCTTCGATCAATTCAGCACCGAACTTCGCGATTTCGGTCTGCAATGCAGCAATACGGTCGGTCTCTTTAATCTTTAAGGTTTCTAGACCTGTAAAGGAAACATCACGTTTTAAAGCAGCTGCGACAACGACTACTGTTTGCGCAAGATCAGGGCATTCTTTAAAGTCGAACAAGGTTTTGTCTGAATTGATTTCTTTTTTAGTTAAATGCAATCCATCCGATTCAAAGCTCGAATAAACCCCAAAATGTTCCATAATGCTTATGATGGCAATATCGCCCTGTAAACTATGTTGTCTTAGCCCGGGCAATACGATCGAGGCATCTGCATCAGCTAGTGCTACAATAGCATACCAATAGGATGCTGCGCTCCAATCTGGTTCGACATATATGGTTTGCTTTTCAAATGCTTGCGGTGCAATTTTAATCGCATTCTCCGTCCATTCATATTGGATCCCGACACTTTTAAGCATATCCAAAGTCATGGATACATAAGGTCTGGAAGTTAATTCGCCTTCAATCTCTAAGGTAAGTCCCTTTTTTAATGCCGGAGCAATTAATAGCAGGGCCGATATATATTGACTGCTGATATTTCCTTTAATCTTAACACGGTCTTTTCCTTGAAATAATCCGCCTTCAATCTTCAAAGGAGGGTAACCCACCTTTTTTTCATAATGGATTTCGGCACCAATTTCTTTCATGGCATCGACCAATATCCCAATTGGACGCTGTTGCATGCGCTCTGTCCCTGTCAGGATAAAATTGCCTTTAACAAGGTTGAGGTAAGCTGTAAGGAAGCGCATAGCTGTTCCTGCAGGGCCTATGTCAATTGTATTATAACCAGGTTGCGGTTCTGACGCGATTTTTAATACGCGGTTTAGAGTAACCGTATCTGCAGCCTCAGAGAGGTTGGCTATTTCAACTTGTCCTTTGCTCAGCGATTGGATAATAAGAGCACGGTTGCTCTCAGATTTTGAACCTGTGAGTTGGACCGTGCCCTGTATCTTTTTTGCAGGATGCGTCAGCGTGATGACTTGTTGATTCATTATGCTTCTGCTGTTGGTTGCTCTTGCGTATTCATGACCGCATTTTGTTTGCGGATAGATTCGTTGTGGATTAATTCCAGGAATTTCGTCGCAAATTCGCTACCCAAAGAAAGCGCTTCCGCTAATTTTGTGCGTTTTTGAACAATTTCATCCCAACGGTTAACTTGCAAAATTGTCACGTTGTTATCGCGTTTGTATTCGCCGATTTTCTCAGCAATTTTCATGCGTTCACCAATTTTTTGGATGATCAAATCATCTAATTTGTCGATGTTGCTACGCAATTCTGCTAATTTATCTTCAAATGAAGGGTTGTCCGAAGCAGCTTTACGTAACGTCAAGTGGTCGATCAACTCGGCCAATGCAGCTGGCGTTACTTGTTGTTTTGCGTCAGTCCAAGCGACAGATGGATCGATATGTGATTCGATAATCAATCCTTGCATATCCATATCCATTGCTTTTTGTGCGATGTATGGTAACAATTCGCGGTTTCCACAGATGTGACTTGGATCGTTGATGATCGGTAGGTTTGGACAAGCCGTTTTTAACTGAATCGCTAAATCCCACATTGGTTCATTACGGAATGCTGTTTTCTCGTACGATGAGAAGCCTCTATGAATAGCACCTAATTTTTTGATACCAGCACGGTTGATACGTTCCAATGCACCGATCCACAGCGATAAATCGGGGTTTACAGGGTTTTTAACAAATACTGGAATATCTACGCCTTGCAAAGCATCAGCAATTTCTTGTACAGTAAATGGATTTGCCGTTGAACGTGCACCTACCCATAGTACATCCACACCAGCAGCCAAAGCTTCTTCCACGTGTTTTGCTGTAGCAACTTCAGTAGCTGTTAATAAACCTGTTTCTTCTTTCGCTCTTTTCAACCACTCCAAACCAATTGAACCGATACCTTCAAATTCTCCCGGACGTGTACGTGGCTTCCAGATACCAGCGCGTAAAATATTTACTTTTCCGGTATTTGCCAACAAATGCGCTGTTGATACCAGCTGCTCTTCTGTTTCTGCGCTACAAGGACCTGCGATAATTAAAGGTTTGTCTCCTGTATCCAACCAAGATTTTAAAGGAGTGATGTCTAATGTATTTTTCATGTTAAGTTTGATTATCTATTTTAATATTGTCTGCGTAAATTGTTAATTATAGTTTTTCGTTTTTGACATACTCGCCCATAATATTGAAATTGACACTATGTTTGAGTACTTTACGTATAGCTGCTTCGTAGTCTGTTTGTTTTTTCCATTCTACGTCGACGAAAAAATCATATTCATTGCGTTTTCCGATTACCGGCATTGACTGAATCTTGCTCAAGTTGATATTCTGTTCAGCAAAACATTGTAAAATAGTCGCCAGAGATCCCACTGTATTTCCTGTTTGGAATGATAATGACGCTTTATTGGCATTTTTATGTTCGACAACCTCATTCGATAGTACGAGGAAACGCGTTGCGTTCTTTTTATTGGTTTCGATTCTCTTTTCTAATATTTCAAGACCATATATTTCAGCGGCCAATGTCCCTGCAATTGCCGCAGTATCCGTCAATTTTCGCTCGGCAATCATTTTTGCAGTTGCAGCCGTATCAGATCCCTCGGTTATACGTACACCTTCAAGTTCAGAAAGAAATTCTTCACATTGGCGAATGGCAATCGGATGCGATTCGATGTGTTTGATGTCCTTTAATTTTACGCCCGGCAATACCATGAGATTCTGTTGGATGTTTAGGTAAACCTCCCCAGTGATATGGAACTTGTAATCTCTCAATAAATTATAATTCGGCAATAAGCTTCCCGCAATTGAATTTTCGATGGCCATAACGATATAGTCGACTTTTCTTTGCTTCAGCAATTCACAAGTTTTTTTAAATGAATCACATTCTACAATCTCAACTTCTCTTCCGAAAAATTTAAATGCGGCCTCTTCATGAAATGAAGCCTTTGCTCCCTGTATTGCAATTTTTAAACTCATTGTTTTTTGTTCGCTATGTTGTCTCCAAAAAAAAGAGTCCCGATCATTTGAACCGGGACTCTTCTTGTTTGTATTTTTTATGATTTATACACAATCTAATCCCGGCTCTTATTTTTAAAATAAAAGAAGTTAAAATAGAAATATGTATATGTTCTGTTCATCCTGTTGTTGTTTGACATTTCAAATGTACGAATGTTTTTGAAATATCAAAGAAAAAAATAATTTTTTATTAAAAATATCTGATTTATTTAATGGTTTTTTGACGCATTTTTAATGTGTTTTTCTAGCTTAATTTTATTGGTTTATTGTTATTTTTTTTTGAATATTTATTTTGTTATAATGTTGTAAATAAGTTATTTGTATTTTTTTTACAACAATTTTATTCTCTAATAAGCTTTAGTTTTTAGCTATTTTATGCACCAAAATTGATTAGTTTTTTGTGTGTTTTTTAGCTATATTTTTATATTAAATTTATGTGTTTTTAATGTTAATATAATCGCTTTTTTTAGCTGTTTTGTTAAAGAAGTATTTTACTACCTTTGGGCAAACGCTGGATTTTATGCTAAAACGAATTAATTTTTATGTGTGTGGCAGTGTGATCTGTTTGTTGTTGACAGGTTTCACTTTTAAAGGAGAGGAAAAGGACGCGAAAGTAAAGCGTGTTATTGATGGCGATACCTTTGTCATTGAAAATGGAACCCCAAAAGGGGAGAAAGTTAGGTTAATAGGGGTAGATGCTCCGGAAACGAGACGTACTGCGCGGAAGGAAATCGGGTACTATGGTCAAGAAGCGAAACAGTACTTAACGGCGATGTTGAACGGGAAAAGTGTGAAGTTGGTCTTTGACGTCGGAAAACGGGATCGGTATGGAAGACTTCTTGCCTATGTGTATGTTGGAAAGAAATTTATCAATCGGGATTTGGTTGAACAAGGGTATGCAGTATCCTATACGCTGGCACCAAATGTACAATATGCAGAATTATTTGTAAAATTGGAACGTCAGGCTCGTCAGGAGAAGCGTGGTCTTTGGCGATAAATGAAATTTGAATCATGATTTTTGTTTTATTAAGTGTCATCTGCAGCGTTACCGTCGCTGTTTTATTAAAATTGGCAAAACAAAATGGAGTCGAAACCAAACAGGTTATCGTTTGGAATTACCCCATGGCAGTTGCACTGACCTATTTTGTCTTACAACCAGATCTAAAATCGTTCGTATGGGATGCAATGCCGATGACGTTGTATACGAGTTTGGCGGTATTACTTCCGGGAATGTTTGTTTTTATTGCTTTGTCCATTCGCTATAGCGGTCTGGTCAAGACAGAGATCGCACAGCGCCTATCGTTGTTCATTCCCTTGCTTGCATCATTTTTCTTTTTTCATGAAAAAATGGAAGGACACAAGATGCTGGGAATAGCCCTTGGTTTATTGGCCATCCTGTGTTCTATTGGTTGGCAAAAGAATCAGCATGTTAGCTCGGCAGACAGCCGTTATAAAGCGCTTTACCCGTTATTGGTATTTATCGGTATGGGCATAATTGATATCCTCTTCAAACAGGTTGCCTTGCATGTCAATATACCTTATATCAGTTCCCTATTTATTATCTTTGTGATGGCGATGTGTATTGCAATGGTGCTATTGCTGTATTTCCTTTTTGTGGAAAAGCAACATTTTTCAAAGCAAGCTATGGGCTATGGATTGGTTTTGGGTGTATTTAACTTCTTTAACATCCTTTTCTATATGAAAGCGCATCGTGCGCTACCAGAAAATCCATCAGTTGTATTTACGGGGATGAACATTGGTGTGATTTCATTGGGTGCATTAATCGGCGTCTTATTTTTTAAGGAAAGGTTATCGTTGTTGAATTATTTAGGCATAGCGCTTTCTATTGTTTCAGTTTTAATCATAGCATATCTATGAGTTTATTTGAAGATACTTACCGGACTATTGAAGCAAAATATGAGGGAATTTTTAGGGATAAAGGCAGTAAGTTTATTGCATATGCTTTTCCTTTTAAATCCGAAGATCAACTAAAAGATCTGATTTTGGAAGTGAAAGCGATTCATCCGAAAGCGAGGCATCATTGTTGGGCTTATCGCCTCACACCAGATCGTGCGGTCTTTCGTGTGAATGATGATGGAGAACCTTCGGGAACTGCAGGACGGCCTATTTTAAACGTTCTGCTGTCTATGGATGTCACCAACGTTATCGTAATTGTCGTTCGTTATTTCGGCGGTACCTTGTTGGGGGTTCCAGGCTTGATCAATGCCTACAAATCAGCAACCCAAGATGCTTTGACCCATGCCGAAATTATCGAGCGTACAGTGAATGACCATTATAGTATTACCTTTGATTACCTGCATATGAATGATATTATGCGGATCATAAAGGAAGAGGGCGTGGAAATTGAAAAGCAGGAATTTGATAATCGGTGTTATTTGGAGTTTGAAGTCCGAAAAATGCAGGTCAATCGAATTGTGGATCGGTTTTCCAAAATAGAAGGCTGTCAGTTAACCTATTTGTATACAATATGATCAACGAATCGGAATTGATTTTAAACGCAGATGGAAGTATATATCATCTGAATTTGCTGCCGGAAGATCTGGCAAGTACAGTAATTACTGTTGGCGATCCAGACCGTGTAGCCAAAGTATCGAAGTACTTTGACCGGATTGAACTCAAAAAAGGGAAGCGTGAGTTTATTACGCATACCGGCTATCTGGGAAATAAACGGTTGACGGTAATCTCAACAGGTATAGGTACTGATAATATTGACATTGTGTTGAATGAACTGGATGCACTAGCAAATATTGATTTTGCCAATAGAACAGTAAAGTCGACGCTCAGCTCATTGCATATTGTACGCATTGGAACATCTGGAGCAGTACAACAAGATGTCGAGATGGGAACTATTTTAGCTTCTGCTTATGGAGTAGGTCTTGATGCCTTGATGAACTATTATCGGGGATCTTACGACGGCGAGGAGCAGGCGCTTCAGGTAGAACTAGCCAAATATTTCTCTGCATTAAACCTAAACCCCTACGTTGCGAAAGCTGGTGCAGGCCTTTTGGATCGAATTGCCTTTGATTTACCGAAGGGAGTTACGTTAACTGCGCCCGGATTTTATGCTCCGCAGGGAAGGACTGTCCGCTCCACGAATACGATTCCTAATTTTATAGATTTGATCAACTCCTTTCAATATAAAGGTCAGCGCTTCACCAACCTGGAAATGGAAACAGCTGGTATTTATGCGTTGGCTAATATGTTTGGACATCAAGCTTTATCCATCAATGCGATCTTGGCAAGTCGGGTAGATGGCCGGTTTTCTTCCGCACCTGAAGAAGTTGTTGATAAGGCCATACAGCTCGTTTTGGAACGCATTTAACAATTTTTCTGCGTCATGCAGAGGCGATGATAGTTTTTCTCAATGATGCGGTAAAAGAGTTGAAAAGAATTAAATATTGATTCAAATAGAAAAGGAGTNNACTCCTTTTCTATTTGAATCAAATTTAAGCATGATGAACAGTAAAATGGTGAAACTCCATAAGGATGAACCACCATAACTGATAAAAGGCAGCGGAATACCGATAACTGGAACAATACCGATGGTCATACCGATATTGATGAATAAGTGAAAAAAGAGAATGGACGCTACACCGTATGCATATATCCTGGCGAAGGCTGAACGCTGTCGTTCGGCTATATGAATAATGCGAAGCAGTAGGGTGAGATAGATAAGTAATAAGGTAACCGATCCAACAAATCCCCATTCTTCTCCAACGGTGCAAAAAATAAAGTCCGTGCTCTGCTCAGGTACAAAGTTGTATTTTGTTTGCGTTCCCTGCAGGTAACCCTTGCCTAGGAGCTGTCCTGATCCAATTGCAATCTTCGATTGATTCAAATTATATCCTTTTCCTTTAGGGTCTTCCATTTTACCCAGGATAATGTCAATACGGTCACGTTGATGAGGTTGTAGCACATGCTCATACACCAGGTCCACACAGAGAATAAATACAGCGCATGCAGCAAAAAGTATACTGAGATTGATAATGTATTTTCTTCTCTTGCGGTAGTTCCACATGACAAGGCCAATAAGCAATGCTAAAATCAAGATAAGTATCCAAGGATTGACCAATAAAGAAAGAACAAAAAGTAAAATGCAGAGCCCGCCAAATATAAGCAGTTCATTATTTACATAGCCTTCACGATAGAATACAAAAATCAACGAAAAGAACGCAAGGGCAGATCCCGTATCGGGCTGCAGCATAACTAAAAATACAGGAAATAAGACAATACCGGCTCCCATGGCCAGTGTCTGCATGGTCGGTGCTTTATTGCTCTGAGCGCTCAAAAAGTTAGCTAAGAGCAGACAGGTCGAAAGTTTGGCAAACTCAGAAGGTTGTAAGCGGAAAAAACCTAGGTCAATCCACGCTTGGTTTCCGCCGACATTTCGCCCTACCACGAGCACGATGACAAGCAATACAGCTGTTATACCATAAAATATCGGTGAGGCGGAACTGAAAAATTTCGCGTCTATGATGAGAATGGATACCCCTAGAATAATTGCGGAAACAAGATATAAAGACTGTTTTCCATAATTGGTTCCTAAGGTAAAGAAATTGGGCATTTCAGGATTAAACACCGCTGCACGGATATTGAATAAGCCGATTAAGCATAGCGCAAGCCAAAGCGTGATGGTTAGCCAGTCTATCTTTCCAAAAAAACTTGTTTTTTGATTATTCATATCTTCTCTTTATCTCGCTATGGTGAACAATTGTTTCCTTTGGTTTTGTTAAAGCTGCCAGCTGGCGTTTTGATTTTAACGTGTCAGTTTTCGATTTGACTGAGTCTGTCTTTTTTACATCTTTAGTCTTTGGATCCACAACTTTTTTGGGTGCAGGAAGAAAATTTGCTTTATAAATGCGGTCCTGAATATATTTTGGCGCAGTTATCGTGTCTTTGAGGTATTTCTCAACCATCATACTTGCGATAGGTCCTGCCCAGGTTCCACCGTAACCCGCGTTTTCAACAAAGACAGCAATAGCAATTTTAGGGTTTTCTCGTGGGGCAAAAGCAAAGAAAACGGCATGGTTTTCACCATGTGGGTTTTGCGCTGTACCTGTTTTTCCGCACATTTCGATGCCCGGGATACGATTGGCCCAAGCGGTACCTTCGGGTGTATTAACAGCATCACTCATCCCTTGGATAACAACAGGATAGTACCGCTCATCCACTCCGGCACTGACTTTTTCGGTAAATTCCTTCTTGGCAATTTTCTGTGCACCAATACCTTTAATCAAATGGGGCCTGTAATAAAAGCCTTTGTTGGCAACGATAGCCATAATGTTGGCCATTTGCAACGGTGTTATTCCCATTTCCCCTTGTCCGATTGATAAGGAGATATTGAAACTTGAACGCCATTTATCGTTACCGTATCTTTTGGTATAAAAATCTGATGTCGGCAGTAAACCCGGCTTTTCACCCGGTAGATCAATGCCTAGTTTATGGCCAATTCCAAACTGTGTCACGGCATTGCGCCATAGATCGTAGGCCTTAGGTCCCGAAAGCCCACGTCCGTCGATCATCTTAGCATAGGTAAAACCATAATAGGTATTACATGATACGGCTACAGAGCGCTGTAATGTGGTTGATCCATGATAGTGCGTACAGCCCATCCAGCCGCGTCCACCACCATAGCTGTATCCATGTGGGCAGAAAAATACGGTATTACGATCAATAACACCAGCCTGCTGCGCAGTCAATGCTGAAACAACTTTAAATACAGAGCCTGGAGGGTAGGAGGCTTGAATAGGGCGGTTAAAAAGTGGTTTGGTTTCGTCTTTCAATAATTTCATATAATTATTGCCAGACTGCCTGCCGACCATCATGTTGGGGTTGTAACTCGGGCTACTGACATAGGCCAAGATTTCACCCGTTGCAGGCTCAATGGCGACAATGGATCCCAATTTATTTTTCATGAGGTTCTCCCCAAGAATCTGAAGGTCTTTATCCAACGAGGAAACCAGTCCTTCCCCTGCAACAGCAAGTGTGTCGTATTTCCCTTCCATAAATACCCCTTTCGGACGGTTCAGCGCATCAACCATTAAGTTGTTGACACCGCGTTTTCCACGAATAAGGTCTTCATAAGAGCGTTCTACTCCACTGCGACCAATGTAGTCACCACTACGATAAAACCCATTGGAGCGTTCAATATCTTTATCATTTACCTCACTTACATATCCTAAAAATTGAGCTGCTATGCTGTCGGGGTAACTTCGGATTGTTCTTTTTTGAACATAGAAACCACGAAATTGATATTGGTATTCCTGATATTGAGCCCATGTCCGTACAGACAGCTGTTTTTCAAAAATAGATGCACGGTAAGGCGAGTGCACTCTTGCCTTTTCCATCCGTTTGATAAAGCCTTCCTTGTCAATGTCTATCAATTTGCAAAACAAAGCGGTGTCGATTTCTTTCACCTCACGTGGAGTAACCATAAGATCATATACCGGTTCGTTCTGAACCAATACCTTTCCCTTTCGGTCCAAAATAACCCCTCTGGCGGGGTACACAATGACCTTGCGCATGACATTGCTGTTTGCGGAATGTATATAGGAATCGTCTATGATCTGTAAATAGAATAAGCGGGCCACCAAGGTCAATGTGATGGCAATAAAGATTCCTGAAACGACGTACTTACGCGCAAAAAAACTGTTCATAGAAATGAATTTCTATCCATCGATTTACTACAACCGATCTTTCTTTTTGTAGAATAATATGCTAAATAATAGCATGATAATTACTGTAAATATACAACTTAAAACGATACTCAATAAGGTGTATTGGATGTGCTGGAAGGAAAAAGATTCCAAGAGATACAAAAATGTATGATGAATCAATGTTCCGAAAAAGATGTAGGAAAAGAACCAGCGAATATTCATGAAGCCCAACATCGGGGTAAAGAAAGATTCGCGTTCTTCAACTTCAAGCGTAATTTTCATGAAGAAAATACGGAAGGCTGCCAGTGCAACACAGGCTGCGGTATTGACCCCAAGGGTATCATAAAACGAATCTACGGTAAGTCCCGTGAGAAATGCGATCAAATACACCAGGAAATTAGGTGTTCCTGTAGGAAGTAAAAAAATAAATAAGATATAAGGAAATGCAGCGACCAGATTGTAATAACCGATATTTTGAAATAGGAAAACTTGCATCCCTATCAAAACGATAAATCGAATAATATTAAATATTAAAATCCTAGCCATTGTCCTTTGTCGATTCTTCTAGTGTCTTTAATTCTTTATTTAACAGGTCTTTTACAACGTAGACATGTTGCAAGTTGGAGAAATTGGTACTCAACAATAGTCTAAGATCCAAAAAAGCGTCTCCTGAAGAGATCCCCGTCTGAATGACCGTTCCAACAAAAATTCCTTTTGGAAAATGTCCTGAATATCCTGAGGTGTACACTTTATCTCCTTTGTTGACTTTGATATGGTTTGGAATTTCCTTGACCATTGCCGCGCGGTAATCCATGCTATTGCCCCATACCAACGAGCCGAAAACCTCGGTGTGGCCTAATGTTACGGATATACGCGTATCGGGATGCAATAGGGATTGCACTGTCGAGAAGTTTTGGGAAACATTCAATACGATACCAACTACTCCGTTGGGAGCGATAACACCCATACCTCGCTCTATACCATCTTTGCTGCCTTTATCGAGTGTGATCGTATTTGCCTTTTGGTGAATGCTATTGTTGATGACATTTGCAATAATAAATTCGTAACGCCCAAACTCACTGCTATCGATTGCCGGGACAGGACCGATCTTGATGCTGTCTGTTGATCGATAGGCTTGTAAGTCCTTTCTCAGTTGTGCATTTTCCTTTGCAAGTGCATCGTTGGTCTCCCCGAGGTGCAGGTAGCTTTTCCAGGAATTGACCTTTGCATACAGGCCTCCGATGATACTATTTGAAGAATTTAAAACAGAATTACGTTGGAAAGAATTGTTGGTGATCACCAAAAATAACGAGAATCCAAAAAATAGGATAAACCAGAAGAATGCATTATATCGTCTCAGGAATAACCAAAGGTTTCTCATTTTTTAATGTGGGTATTTAATAAGCAAGCGATATAATAGTTTTGCATATTATATCGCTCTTTAATAAAATATTGTTATTAATTATCGAACGTTATGATTGCATCAAGAATTTAAATCGTCCAATATTTTTAAGTGCAATACCAGTTCCTCTTACAACAGCACGTAATGGATCTTCAGCAATATGCACTGGAAGTTTAGTTTTCGCTTGTATACGACGGTCCAAACCACGCAACAATGCACCACCACCGGTAAGATAAATACCTGTTTGATAAATATCCGCTGATAATTCTGGTGGAGTGATTTCAAGTGCTTTTAAGATGGCTTCCTCAATTTTTGATATGGACTTATCCAGACAATGCGCTATTTCGGTATAAGAAACAGTAATTTGCTTAGGAACACCTGTCATCAAATCACGGCCTTGAACAGCGAAATCCGCCGGTGGTTCCTGCAACTCTGGTAGAGCCGCACCAACTTCAATTTTTATTTTTTCAGCCGTACGTTCACCGATCATGATATTATGTTGCCTTCTGATGTATTGAACGATGTCTGAGTCGAAGTTATCACCTGCAACACGAATAGATTGGTCACACACAATACCCGATAAAGCGATGACAGCAATTTCAGTGGTACCACCACCGATATCGATAATCATATTACCCATTGGTTCTTCCACATCAATTCCGATGCCGACAGCAGCAGCCATGGGTTCATGAATTAAGTAGACTTCTTTCGCACCAGCAATTTCCGCTGAATCGCGTACAGCTCTTTTCTCTACTTCCGTAATACCGGAAGGAATACAAACCACCATACGTAGGGAAGGGAAAAACCAGCTCTTACCATTGTTTACCAATTTGACCATACCTCTGATCAAGTGTTCAGCTGCCGTAAAATCAGCGATTACTCCATCACGTAAAGGACGTACTGTCTTTATATTATCGTGTGTTTTACCTTCCATTTGCATGGCCTGGCGACCAATGGCGATCACTTTGTTTGTGGTGCGGTCAAATGCAACAATAGAAGGTTCATCCACTACTACTTTGTCATTATGAATTATTAGGGTATTTGCAGTACCCAAGTCAATCGCAACTTCTTGCGTAAACCAATTAAATAAGCCCATCTGCTAATCCTTAAGCTATTTTAAAATAATATGCAAACCTACACAAAAAAAATTAATCTTTTTGAGGTTATACATCAAAAAAAACTATATTCTGAAAGTAAATTCTATCTGGAAAAAACTGTCTTTAAATTTAACGAATATAATCTGTAATTCTTACGTCCCGGCTGAAGTTATTTTTAATCGGACGCCGTGTTAAATTAAGAAATAAGTGGGTGTTTTTTAAATCATGGAGCACAAGGAGCAAGAATCCAAAAGTGAAAAGGTGGTTTTGGAAAACTAGCTAAAGACTCAAATACTATGAAGAGCTGATAAGCGAAGCCGTCACAACGTTTTAGAAGCCTATTCAGTAGGTTAATATGGCGAAGAGAAACAGCTTCAGAAGGTTAATAAAGATAAAAGAAACAGCGGCATTATCGTTTGGGATAATGCCGCTGTCGGGCTACTGAAATATGTTTATTTAGAATTCAATAGGAAGTTAGTGGGCAGTTTCTGCTTGTTTTTCCTCTGGAGTTGGCTCATCATATTTGTGGAAGATCAAACGCACGCCACTGTTTTTGGTGAAAAATTTGATCGACCAGTTGACGAATGTGATCAATTTATTTCTGAATCCATAGATGGACATCAAGTGGACAAACATCCATGTCATCCAGCCAAAGAATCCATTGAAATGGATTTTTCCCATGTCGACGACAGCTTTGTTACGACCTACCGTAGCCATGGATCCTTTATCAAAATAGTTGAATTTCTCTGTTGGTTGATTGGACATGGTTTGGAGAATGTGTTTTGCAACATATGCTCCCTGCTGTTGCGCTACCGGTGCAACACCAGGTAAGCCACGAGGAAGATCATCTGTGATAAATGCCGAAACATCACCAATAGCATAGACCCCTGGCATATCAATAACACGGCATTGATCATCTGTCTGTATACGGTTACCACGTTGGATAATCTCCTTTTTGAAACCATTCGGATACTGCCCAGCTACACCTGCTCCCCAGATAACAGTTTTTGTTTCAATGCTTCTGCCATCGGCGAAAGTAATTGAATTGCCATCATATCCAGTTACCTGAACATTCAATAAGACTTCTACACCCAAATCTTTGAGGTACTTTTCTGAATCTTTAGAAGATTTTTCAGATAAGTTGGCCAATACTTTTGGAAGTCCTTCAACCAGGTAAACCGACATCTCAGATTTTTTCAATTCTGGATAATCTTTCTCAAGAACATTGTTTTTAATTTCTGCGATTGCTCCCGAAAGTTCTACACCTGTTGGACCACCTCCAACAATAACAAAGTTCAAATTAGCTTTACGATCAGCAGGGTTTTCTATTCGCACTGCTTCTTCGAGGTTCTGTAAAACATAGCTTCGAATATTTAATGCTTCTTGTATATTTTTCATCGGCAAAGCATATTTCGTGATTTGCTGATTTCCGAAGAAGTTCGTGGTAGCACCTGTCGCAACAATTAAATAATCGTAGTCAAAATCACCAACATCTGTTCTTACAATTTTAGCTTCATTGTCTACGCTTTTTACGTCAGCAAGTCTAAAATGAAAGTTGTCTTGACCTTTGAACATTTTGCGAACAGGGAAGGAGATGGAGTCCGCTGAAAGAGTACCCGTGGCAACTTGGTACATCAATGGTTGAAAAGTATGAAAGTTATTTCTGTCCAGCAACAGAACTTCAACTTCCTTATTTTTAAGCTTTTTAGCAACTTCAATTCCTCCAAATCCAGCACCAATAATGATTACTCTTGGGAATTTTCTATTTGAACTATTGCTTGGCATATTTTTAATAGTTTGTTGTAAAAATTCGGTACAATCGAATTAAGCTGCAAATATCTTAAATTTTGGCTCAAAAAGCTAAAAAATATTTATTTATTATGCTGATATGTTGTGAATTTTATTGTAAAGAGGCTAATTCTTTCAATAATATGTTTTGTAGTTGTTTGATTTTTAGCTCTTTATAGTGTACATTGTACCCTTTGAAAAAAAACGATGTATAGTATCATCATTGTGTATTTTATACACAATGATGATACTATTGTAGCGCACCTTTGATCTTGATTTTCATGCCGTTGTTGTTATTGTGTAGATACAGCTGACAGGCAAGTCGACTTTGATCATCGGCATCCGGAAGCGTGTCCAGCATGTCGAGTTCTTGATCACTCGCTTGGGGAAGTGTATGCAGTCCTTCGACAACTTCGACATGGCAGGTAGCGCACAGCGCCATACCACCGCAAGTGGCCAATATTTCATAGTCGGATGCCTTTAAAATCTCCATGAGTGAAAGATTGATATCGGTCGGAACTTCCAGGATATTTTCGGTCCCATCCCGATCTATAACAGTGACTTGAATTAAATTATCGTCCATGGCTAGAAAGTATTTATACCGTTTACTGTTGTGTATTTGAATGTCAATTTTTGATCTGGATACACAAATTTGAACGCACTTTGACACATTAGTGCAGCCTCATGGTACCCACAAAGAATGAGTTTCAGTTTACCTGGATAAGTGTTGATGTCTCCAATAGCATAGATTCGTTCGATATTGGTCGAGTAATCGAACGTATCGACCGCTATGGCATTTTTATCGATATTTAATCCCCAATCTGCAATTGGACCAAGCTTCGGTGTAAGACCATATAAAGGAATAAAATAGTCTGCATCTGTAGCAATGACTTCTTTTTCTTTATTTGTGGTTTCAACATGGGACAAGTAGCCATTGCCATGGATATTGGTCAGATTGTGAGACAATAATAGGTTGATCTTACCCTGCTGGGCCAATTTGAACACTTTCTCAGCCGAGTCTGGGGCACCCCTGAAGGAGTCACTTCGGTGGATTAAAGTGACCTGTTGCGCAATATCTGCAAGATGGAAAGTCCAGTCGAGCGCGGAGTCACCGCCACCGGCAATGACGATTTTTTTATCCCGGTATTTGGCGGGATCTTTTACCATATAATCGACGCCTTTTCCTTCAAAGAGATGAAGGTTTGGGATTTCTGGCTTGCGCGGTTCAAAGCAACCTAATCCCCCGGCAATGACAATGACCTGTGTATGGACCATCGTATGATCATTGGTTTCTACGATAAAAGAACCGTCGTCCTGTTTTGTGATATGTTCCACACGCTCGCCTAAGGTGAATGTGGGGTCAAAGGGTTTAATCTGTTCAAGCTGTTTATCGATCAACTCCTGCGCAGTGATACTTGGATAACCGGGAATGTCGTAGATAGGTTTATGGGGGTAGATCTCCGAAAGCTGACCGCCCACTTGAGGTAGTACATCGATCAAATGGCAGCGCATTTTTAAAAGTCCAGCTTCAAAAACTGCGAATAGGCCAACAGGTCCTGCTCCGATGATACAGATATCCGTATTTATCATAGCTATTCTATATTTAAGTTGTTATATATTGTATTCAAAATTCTTGTAAAAGCTTCGAAATCTTCGTCTGCTAGATTTTCCCAGGCCTTCATGCGAATCTCCGTAACAATTGGCGTAAGCGATGCTACTTTTAATTTTCCCTCTTCTGTCAAATGGAGGTATAGACTCCGACGGTCCGTTTCGTCAGTGATCCGCTCGGCCAGGTTTTTTTTAAGAAGGATATCAACGATCCGTGTCAGTGTGGGCTGGTCTTTTCCGCAGCGCTTTGCCAATTCTTTTTGTGAAAGTTGATCTGTTTCGTATAAAGCCTTTAAGATGGTCCATTGGTCTACAGTAATATCAAATCCTTTCTCCGCAAAAGAAGATTGGGCGAACTGTTTTACTTTCTTGGCCGTTTGGTCCAAGATGAAAGAGTAGCGGTCAAATTTTTCGTTTAGCATACAAATATTTAGTGTAACAAATATATTTAAAATATTTAGTGTGACAAGTAATTTGAATGCAATAAAAAAAGGGCGTTCATTCGAACGCCCTTCTTTATTTTATTAACATTAGCTATTATGGTCTTACGACTTCAGCTTTTTTAGCTGTATTACCTTCTGCTAAATGCTTTCCTTTACGTAAGTCATATACCGAAGGTGCCGCTAAGATAATCGATGAATATGTACCTACGATAACACCGATTAAGATTGCGAATGAGAATCCACGGATAACTTCACCACCAAAGATAAACAATACAGCAAGCACAAACACGATTGTCAATGATGTGATGATTGTTCTACTTAAAGTAGAGTTTATCGCATGGTTTACCACATCGCCTAGATCTTCATTATGCGCATTTGGTTTCGATACGAATTCACGTAAACGGTCAAATACAACCACTGTATCATTCACCGAGTAGGCAATTACAGTTAATATCGCTGCCACAAAGTGTTGGTCAATATCCAATGAGAATGGTACGATACCATCCAAAATTGAGAATAATCCCAATAAAATAATCGCATCGTGAATTGTTGCAATAGCTGCTCCAACTGAATATTCCCATTTATGGAAACGGATCAGGATGTAAGCTGCAACAATGATGATAGAGAAAACTGCGGAACTGGTTGCTCTAGATTTGATGTCGGTAGCGATACTTGGTCCAACTTTTTGAGACGAAAGGATCTCATGTTTATTGGAAGCATCTACTTTTGATAAACCTTGGTTTAATTTGTCCAATACCTCTTTATCAGCAGTGTCCGAAGTTTCTTCGATATGGTAAGTTGTTGTTATACGCAGTTGGTTGGATGCACCAAAGACTTTTACTTCAGTTGTTTTCTGGAAGATATCATCCAAGTTTGTACGTACAGCTTCCAAGTCCACAGGTTTATCATAACGGACAGTATACGTACGGCCACCTTGGAAGTCTACACCTAAACTGAATCCTTTTGTGAAAATTGATGCCGCAGAAATTAACACGGCAACGATTGAAATCGCATAAAAGATTTTACGTTTCTGAACGAATTTAAAGTTTGCATTATGCAAGGTATTTGCAGACCAAGGGAAAGAGACTTTGATTTTGAAATCTTTCGCCAACATCCATTCGAAAATAACACGAGTAACAAGGATCGCAGTAAACAATGAAGTAATGATACCCACCATTAATGTTGTTGCGAAACCTAAGATTGGACCGCTACCAAATAAGAATAAGATAATACCGATCAAAAACGTTGTGATCTGCGAATCCAAGATGGAAGGTAAAGCGTGTTTGTAACCATCTGCAACAGCCTGACGGATCGATTTTCCTAAGCCCAGTTCTTCACGGATACGTTCATAAATCAAGACGTTCGCATCGACCGCAGTACCCATCGTTAATACGATACCCGCGATACCCGGTAAGGTGAGTACAGCATTTAAGGATGCCAATACCCCCATAATGATAAATACGTTTAACAACACCGCGATGTTTGCCACGATACCTGCAGTATTGTAGTAAGCGATCATAAAGATCATTACTACGATAATACCGATAACAGCAGAGTTAACACCCGCATCGATGGCAGCCTGACCTAGAGTAGGTCCCACAATAGCTTCTTCAACGATTTTAGCAGTTGTCGGAAGACGACCTGCTTTCAATACGTTTGCTAAATCTTTGGTGTCTTCTACCGTAAAGGATCCAGAGATTGATGAACTACCATTTGGGATTTCACCGTTTACAGAAGGAGCAGAATAAACCACATTATCAAGAACGATCGCAATTGCATCTCTGTTTTGAGCCGCTTTTGCAGTAATTTTCTTCCATTCACGTGCACCTTCGCTGTTCATTTGCATACCAACCACAGGTTGATTTTTCTCATCAAAGTTTGCTGTTGCATCCGTAATGACATCTCCTGTCAATACAGCACCGTTGTCTTGTCCAGCCCCCTTAATTGCATATAATGATAGTTGCTCAGGTGTCTTTTGCTCAGGTTTTACAGCCCATAAAAGTTTTAAGTTTCCAGGTAGGATTGATTTTACCTCTGGACGTTGTAAATAAGCATTTACTTTTGCTGTATCTTTTAAAGAAGCAATACCAACCATTGAACCTGGCATAAGCGCCATTTGTTGGTTTTCGCCCATATAAACTGCTGGACGTAATACTTCAAATAATGGATTTTTCTGACCTAGATTTACAGCAGCACTGTCTTTCTTAGCATCTTTCTTACCACCGGTTAGATTAGACAATAAATCATCAGATTTTTTGCTTGTATCTGCAGCAGCATTTGTCGTAGCTGCTGGAGCAGCTTTTAACGTTGAAGCTAAAGTTTTGTCGATATTTTCTAATATTGGATAAACTTCCTGATTCGTATAGGTCTCATAGAATTCCAATTTAGCTGAACCTTGTAATAGGTTACGAACACGGCTTTCATCTTTTACACCAGGTAATTCGATTAAAATACGGTTTGTACCTTGTTGAATTTGAATGTTTGGAGATGCAACGCCAAATTTGTCGATACGCGTACGAAGTACTTTGTAAGAATTTTGGATGGCATTGTCTGCTTCTTTTTGAAGGAATGATTCAACTTTGGAGTCTGAATCACCCGGTTTAATTAAAGAAGCATTGTCTTTTGTTGAGAAGAATGTTGAAAGTGGCGTTGTCGCACCGATGGATTTGTATTCCTCCATAAATAAAGCAACGACTGTTTTTGCACTCGTTTTGCTTTTTGCTACTGCTTGCTCCAACGCTTTGTTGAATTTCTCATCTTTTGGATTGTTCGCCAAATTGCGGATCAATTCGTCCAATGAGATCTCCATGGTTACGTTCATACCGCCTTTCAAATCCAATCCCAAAGCGAGTTCATTTGCTTTAGCTTCCCGATAGGTGTATTTTGCAAAACCTAAATTGTACACTACTTCACCGGCCATTGAGTCGAGGTAGCTTTTCTCTTTCGCCAAGTCTCCTTTGGCAAAATTCTCAGCATCTCGCTCCACATTGCGGGTCACCCAAGTAAATGATAGGGAGTATAGACACGCTAATGACACCACTATCACTAAAAGTTTAATCAGCCCTTTACCTTGCATCGTCTGTTATAATTGTATTAATTTTAATGTTAAATACTGTTTATGTAATTGATAATTAGTTCTCGTTTAATCACATTTTACCAAGAATGGCAAAGGTATAAAATTTTTGTAGAATGAAAAGTTTTATTTATGCCAATTAGGTCAACGGCATAAAAATAGGAGAATTGAAGAAAAAAAGAAATATTAATTGATTTTATTTATAAAAAAAGGCCCTACTCAAGACGAGAAGGACCTTTTTACACTGTTTAGTTGCTTATATTATTTCAATGTGTATTTGATACCAAAAGAAAATGTTGATGCATCAAAATCACTATTGTGGTTCAATCTCCAGTCTGGTTTCCAGTCTGCGTGGAAAGCAATCGGAGCAACTGGAATTTTGAATTCCAAACCTAGTTGAGGACGTAAAGCAACATTTGTAATATTATCTCCTACGTCGATAAATGTCAATTGTGCACCAACGCCGGCATACCATCCCAAACCATTCACGCCTTGGAAGGGTCTTGCATATTGGTAGTCTGCACCTACAGCAACCACGTGGTCGTCAAACATCACCTGTGCTTGTCCCATGTTGGCACCGCCAAAAGATTGCTTATATTGAACACCCCATAAGTCAGTTGTTGTACCATCGAATACAACACCTATCGCTGATCTGAATGGAGACTGAGCTTTCGCTTCCTGTGCGCCAAATGCTAATGCTGCGACGGCAGCTAATGAGAGTAATGTCTTTTTCATAATTATCTTATCTTTATATTTTCATTAATTAAAATAACTTTTCGTGTTACACAAAAGCAAATAGCTTGCCAAAAAATGATATTGCCAACATAGGGGCCGTCATGTAGTCTTAATTCATAACGTTTCTAATTTGTCTTCCGATTGTAATTTGTATCTTTTATTTTTTATTATTGCTTATTTTTCTTAAATTTGCCTGGCAAATAGAAAACCCAATACATATTTGCCATGCAATTAGATCCACAAAAATTCGTAGCAGAAGGTCTCACTTACGACGACGTCTTATTAATTCCAGCTTATTCTGAAATTTTACCCCGTGACGTTGATACGAGCACTTCGCTAACAAAAAAAATCAAATTAAATATTCCATTGGTTTCTGCAGCAATGGATACGGTAACCGGTGCTGATTTGGCGATTGCGATTGCACAAGCTGGCGGTATTGGTATGTTACATAAGAACATGACTATTGCAGAACAAGCTGCTGAAGTACGTAAAGTAAAACGCTCTGAGAGCGGTATGATTCAGGATCCAGTTACGTTATTGGCAACAGCAACGGTGGGTGATGCCTTCAATATTATGAAGGAGCACAAGATTGGTGGAATCCCTGTTGTGAACGAAAAAGGTCAATTGGTCGGTATTGTGACGAATCGTGATCTTCGTTTCCAAAAAGATATGAGCCGTCCCATCAATGAATTGATGACCAAGGAAAATCTTGTGGTTGCTCCCGAAGGAACGGATTTAGTGAAAGCGGAAGAAATTCTTCAAAACGAAAAAATCGAAAAACTTCCAGTAGTCAATGAAGAAGGTATTTTGAAAGGCTTGATTACCTTTAAAGATATACAAAAATATAAGCATTACCCAAATGCTGCCAAAGATAGCCATGGTCGTTTATTGGTTGGTGCGGCAGTAGGCGTTACACCAGATACCCTTGACCGCGTGGAGGCTTTGGTGAAAGCAGGTGTGGATGTGGTTACAATCGATACAGCACATGGGCATTCTAAAGGTGTAATCGATAAGTTGAAATTGGTGAAATCGCAGTTCCCTGACCTACAGGTAATCGTTGGAAATATTGCAACAGGTGCAGCAGCAACAGCTTTGGCTGAAGCAGGTGCAGATGCTGTAAAAGTAGGTATCGGACCGGGCTCTATCTGTACAACCCGTATTATTGCTGGTGTTGGTGTTCCGCAGCTTTATGCCGTATATGAAGTTGCCAAAGCCCTTAAAGGAACTGGCGTGCCATTGATCGCAGACGGAGGTATCAAACAGACTGGTGATATTGCGAAAGCAATCGCAGCTGGAGCAAGCACAATTATGGCTGGTTCTCTATTCGCAGGCGTGGAAGAAGCTCCTGGAGAGACAATTATCTATGAAGGACGTAAGTTTAAATCTTACCGCGGCATGGGCTCAATCGAAGCCATGGAAAAAGGATCGAAAGATCGTTATTTCCAAGACGTAGAAGATGATATCAAAAAATTGGTTCCCGAAGGTATTGTGGGACGTGTTCCCTATAAAGGTACATTGGCTGAGGTTGTTTATCAATACATTGGTGGATTACGCGCTTCTATGGGCTACTGTGGTGCTGCTACAATCGAAAGATTACAGGAAGCACAATTTGTTCGTATTACAGGAGCAGGGCTGAGAGAGTCCCATCCACATAATATTTCCATTACGAAAGAAGCACCAAATTATAACAGCAGAGGCTAGATATTGCTTGGAGCATATAAAAACCGATAATCTTGATTATCGGTTTTTTTTGTGTAAAAATATTAGCAAAATAGCCTAAGTGATCAACAGGAAATTTGTACTTTTATACCCTATTCTCAGGTTTTAAAATTTAAGGAGTTAATTTGGATTATTTAGCGGGTTTAAACCCTTCACAACGAGGAGCCGTAGAGCAAACAGAAGGTCCTGTGATGATTGTTGCGGGAGCTGGTTCAGGAAAAACACGGGTCATTACCTATCGTGTCGCACACTTGATTCGAAAAGGTGTTGATCCATTCAATATCTTGGTATTAACATTTACCAACAAAGCGGCCAAAGAGATGCGCGCGCGTATCGTTTCTGTTGTTGGGAGCGAAGCGAAAAATATTTGGATGGGAACATTCCACTCGGTGTTTGCAAAAATACTCCGTGTAGAAGCTGAATTGATCGGTTATCCCAGAAACTTTACCATCTACGATACGGATGATACCAAAAGTTTGTTGCGTGCCATTTTAAAGGAAATGAATCTCGATGATAAGCTGTATAATGTCAATCATGTGTACGGACGTATCTCACAGGCAAAAAATAACCTGATCTCACCGCAGGAATATAATAAGAATGAAGCCATATTGGCCGAGGATATTTCCAATGGTCGTGGTCAACTGGGACAGATTTATATGACCTATGCACAGCGCTGTTACCGTGCTGGGGCAATGGATTTTGATGATCTGTTGTTTAAAACGAATGTATTGTTAAATAAACATCCAGAGGTACTGCATAAATACCAGCATCAATTTCGTTACTTGATGGTCGATGAGTACCAGGATACCAACTTCTCGCAATACCTTATTGTCAAACGCCTGGCAGCAGTCAACGAAAATATCTGTGTGGTTGGGGATGATGCACAATCAATCTATGCATTTCGTGGCGCAAATATTCAGAATATCCTGAATTTCCAAAAAGATTATCCGGATGTGAAGATCTTTAAACTGGAGCAGAATTATCGATCTACGAAGATGATCGTGAATGCGGCCAATTCGGTGATTGCCAATAATCAGAATCAATTGGAGAAAAATGTTTTCTCGGATAATGAAGAAGGCGAAAAGATCAAGGTTTCACGTGCTTTCTCTGACAATGAGGAAGGTAAGATCGTCGCTGACCAGATCATTGAAGAGAAATCGTTAAAAGGGCTTAATTATAAGGATTTTGCTATTCTGTATCGTACCAATGCCCAATCCAGGGCTATGGAGGAGGCCTTACGCAAAATCAATATCCCTTATAAAATCTATGGTGGTACGTCTTTTTATCAACGGAAAGAAATTAAAGATCTGATCGCGTATTTCAGACTTACCTTCAACCCGAATGATGAGGAAGCACTCAAGCGTGTGATCAATTACCCGCGTAGAGGGATAGGGGATACGACGATAGAAAAGATCATGATCGCTGCAGATCAGAATCAGTATCGTATATGGGATGTTGTTGCAAATGCAGCCCAGTTTCTAGATGGGCGTAGCGCAACGTCTGTCGGTGGTTTTGCACAGATGATTCAGAGTTTTCAGGCCCTGGCCAAAAACAATAACGCATTTGATACCGCAATGCATATTGCGCAGCACTGCGGTATTCTGAAAGAATTGTACGAAGACAAATCGGTAGAGGGGCTGGCGCGTTACGAAAATATCCAGGAACTCCTCAATGGTATCAAGGAATTTTCGGAACGGGAAGATATCGAAGAACGTGGACTTGATGTCTATATGCAGGATATTGCCCTGTTGACAAACGACGATAATGATAAAGATCCAAATGCGGATACTGTATCATTGATGACCATCCACTCTTCCAAAGGCTTGGAATTTCCGATTGTTTTTATTGTAGGCTTAGAAGAAAACCTATTTCCTTCCCAGTTGTCGTTGAATTCCAGGTCGGAACTGGAAGAGGAACGAAGACTTTTTTATGTTGCCGTTACGAGAGCTGAAAAAAAATTACTACTTTCGTATGCTACTTCGCGATATCGTTGGGGAACGCTGAATAACTGCGAACCCAGTCGCTTCTTGGATGAATTGAATCCGGCATGTCTTGCATTGGATTTTAAACCACGACAAACTTCTGCCTCAGCCGGAAGTTTTCAAGGCGAACGAATTGCATGGCAGCAAAAGGACAGTGATGATACGTTTTCTAAACCTAAGCCTAAGCCCATGGTTAAAACGACATCGATACTGCCGAAAGCCCACAAACCTACTGCGGGTTTTGCTCCTTCAGATACATCAAATCTTCAGGTCGGCATGGAAGTTGAACATGAACGCTTTGGATTTGGCAAAGTTGTGAATCTCGAAGGAAACAAAGGAGATATAAAAGCAACTATTTTCTTTAAGGAATTGGGACAGAAACAATTGTTGCTTAAATTTGCAAAACTTAGAATAATTCAATAATAAAATACCAAAACGATATCTTAATCGTTTAATTAGGTACTTATATTAGCTATATGAACTTTGACTACAACAGCACTAGACCAAAATTGATCCTTGCAGAATATGGTCGCAATGTGCAAAATATGGTAGATTACATCTGTACTTTACCCACAAAGGAAGAAAGAAATAAACATGCGCAGATTGTAATCGATATGATGGGGGTATTGAACCCACATTTGAGAGACGTGTCTGATTTTAAACATAAACTGTGGGATCACCTACAGATTATCTCTGATTTTAAATTGGATATCGACTCGCCTTATCCAATTGCCACAGCGAAAAGTGTGAAACACGAAGTTGAGCATTTAGGCTATCCGCAGCATTCCATTAGATTCAAGCACTATGGTTTTACCGTAGAGAAAATGATTGAAAAGGCGTTATTGGCCAATGACGAAGCCAAAAGAGAGCAGATGGTCATCGGTATCGCTAATTTTATGAAAATGGCTTACCTGACCTGGAATAAGGATTCTGTTTCAGACGAGTTGATCATCCAGGATCTCAAAGAGTTGTCAGGTTATCAATTGACCTTACCAGAAGGTACCGTATTGACCAAACTTGACTTTAAAACTCCGCCTCCGGGAAATCGCGTTAAAGGTCCGGCTAACAGTAACTCAGGCGGAAATAATAACAATAACAATAATAATAATTCCGGTCACCAGTCGAAAGGTGGAGGCAAGCCTCGTATGACAAGTAACAACAACAATAATACGAAGCGCAATAACTACGGAAGCAATAACAACAGCTATAGTCGAGACAACAATAACAACAGCTACGGTAGGGACAACAATAACAACAATAACAGAAACAGAAAGCCGCAGGGTAATTATAATAATAAACGAGGCTAGTTCTTAAAGATTTTGTTTAAAGAAGCAGGCAATTGCGAAGTGATTAACAGATTTCTTTACAATTGCCTTCTTTTTTTAAGAATCGCGCTGTTTTATAAAAAAACAAGGTTCTTTGGTCTCCGATCCCGGTATGTTGGGCGGAAGGCTAAATATCCCGAGACAAATACAAGAACAGGGGTATGACACTAAGAAGATATCACTTATATATAAATGAACGCATTTGAAATAATCGGTGGAAAACCGTTAAAGGGAGAGATTATTCCTCAAGGAGCAAAAAATGAGGCCTTACAGATCCTTTCTGCAGTTTTACTGACAGAAGAACCTATGACCATCAGTAATATCCCAGATATTAAGGATGTCAATAAGTTGATCGATCTATTGGCTGCTTTAGGTGTTAAAATTGATCGCATAGATAAGGACACATACGTTTTTGAAGCTAAAGATATAAATATAGACTATTTCCAGTCACCCGAATTTAAAGAAAAAGGCGGTGGGTTGCGTGGCTCTATCATGATTGTCGGTCCTTTGTTGGCTCGATTCGGAAAAGCCGCTATTCCGAAACCGGGGGGTGATAAAATCGGACGTAGACGATTAGATACCCACTTTTTGGGTTTTGAAAAATTGGGTGCTAAGTTTGTGTACGATGCGACTACCCATTTTTTTAACGTTGATGCAACGGAGTTAAAAGGAAGTTATATCCTTTTGGACGAAGCTTCTGTAACGGGTACGGCAAATATCGTGATGGCTGCTGTATTGGCAAAAGGGACAACAACGATATACAACGCTGCTTGTGAGCCTTATTTACAACAACTATGTAAGATGTTGAATCGCATGGGGGCTAAAATATCCGGTATTGGATCTAATTTGTTGACCATCGAAGGCGTAGAGCGTCTGGGGGGAACTTCACACCGCATGTTGCCTGATATGATTGAAATAGGTTCTTTCATCGGCCTTGCAGCAATGACAGGTTCAGAAATCACCATTAAAGATGTCTGTTTTGAAGAACTGGGTGTTATTCCATCTGTATTTTCGCGCTTAGGCATCAAGTTTGAATTACGCGGTGATGATATTTTTATTCCAGCGCAAGAATCGTATGAAATCGATACATTTATCGATGGATCTATCCTGACGATTTCAGATGCACCTTGGCCAGGTTTTACGCCCGATTTATTAAGTATCGTACTTGTTGTGGCGACTCAGGCAAAAGGAAACGTATTGATCCACCAAAAAATGTTCGAGAGCCGTTTGTTCTTCGTGGACAAATTGATCGATATGGGGGCTCAGATTATCTTGTGCGATCCGCACCGCGCAACCGTTATTGGACTGAATAAATCACATCATCTGAGAGGTATTGAGATGACTTCGCCAGATATTCGTGCCGGGGTTTCTTTATTGATTGCAGCCCTATCTGCTAAAGGAAAATCTGTGATCCACAATATCGAACAGATTGAACGTGGCTATCAAGATATCGAAGAACGCTTGCGTAAATTAGGAGCAGATATTAAACGTATCGATGCCGAACCAAAAGGTCATTAATTAAAGCGAATAGCCTATGTGCTAGTGTAAGATAAAAGAAGCTCCGGATATAAATTCTGGGGCTTTTTTTGTGATATCTGCGTCAAATAAGGTAAATTTGTCTATACTACATTTAAACAGCTATAGATATGAAAAAATATCTAAAAAAGTACGCCTTAGTTTTCCCATTATTAGGCATAGTGCTTCTTTTTCACAATTGTCAATCCTCTACACCTAAAGAGGTTAAGCTACATGAAGAATCAAATACAACAACGGATATCCGCTCTTCTAAACGGATCAATGCTGCGGTAATCGTACAAAAAGTTACTTTTCCTAATATGCCTTTTGCTGAACTGATCAAGTTGATGAATCTGACCAATGATAGTTCACCTGCTGCATTGTGGAAAGCGATATCCGCACTACCTCAGGCGGAACAGATAAAGAAAGATAGCTTTGATATTGAAAATCCCCTGCAGCGCATGGAGCTGATGCTTGTTCCTTTACGCAAGATGGAAATTAAATTTGATCAACAGCAAGCAAAATCGAATGCTGAAGGCCTGACTTACCGCCTGGAAAATTATGTGAATTATAACAAAGGCTTAGGCGAGGTTTTTCTAGCAAATAGCGAAAATGAGGCTATCCATGTAGGGCTGAACTATCCTGAAGGGAGACTTAATGGATTGGCGAAAGTGCAGATACGCATAAATCCCAAAGAGTATATGATCGATAAGACCGGAAAAACAAAAGTAATTGCCGGAATTACCTGTCAGCAGGCTATTTACAATAAAATTGATGCAAGCGATAAGACGCTCCCTAAATTTGTTGTCTGGAAAAGTCCACGTATTCCGAAAGGAATCAATGTGTTGCATCCTTATGTGTTTGATGAAAATGAAGGGATTCTTGAAATTGATGCCTATCTCAATGAAGATGAAAATTCCCTATTGCGCTTTACAACCACAGCTGTCGTCGAAAAGCAATTTGAACCCAAAGAATTTGAGGTTACAAATGCACATGCTAAACTTGACGGGGTCAAAGATCAAAACAGCATCGAAAAAAATGTACTTGATGTCGTGTTTCATTAGAAAACACCATAAAAAAGGAGTTGATCACATGATCAACTCCTTTTTTATTTGGGCTATATGTAAAAGTTTACATTAAAGGAGCAGGTGCTTCTTCTTCAAATAAAGGGAATTCCTTGATAATGTTGTACCATGTGATTACCTTTTTAATATCCGAAGAATAAACACGTGATTCATCATGGCCAGGAGCTACTTCACGGAAGAAATCTCTTAATGTTGCGCCATCAGATTTTGTATCTGGCAGAGCGATGCCTTTCTCTTTGATTGTTTCAAAAATATTCAATAGACGAATTTCTTCTTCTTCACCATAGATTGTGATATCTTCCAAAGTCGCCATTTTTGTAGAAGATAAACTTACTACAGTTTTAATTTTTGCTTGATCAAGGGTTTCTAGAATAAAACCACCTTTATTTTGTCCAACCAATTTGAACAATCCTGGTTTACCAGTTACGGATACTAATGCTCTTAAATTCATTTTAATATTATTTAAATCTCCAAGAATTAATCTTCGATAACTTCAATTGATAAAATACGGTCACCTTGTCTGATATCGTCAACGATGTCTACGTTTTCGATTACTTTTCCAAAACAAGTATGGTTACGATCTAAGTGCGCAGTGTTGTTACGGCTATGACAGATGAAAAATTGCGAACCACCTGTATTACGACCTGCATGAGCCATAGACAATACACCTCTATCGTGGTATTGGTTTTCGCCTGTTAGTTCACAGTCAATTTTATAACCAGGTCCACCTGTTCCAGGGATTCCAGCAGCACCTTCACGTGAATTTGGACATCCACCTTGGATAACGAAATCAGGGATCACACGGTGAAATGCCAATCCATCATAATATCCTGATTTAGCAAGTTTGATAAAATTGGCTACTGTATTTGGAGCATCAGCTGTGTAGAACTCCACAGTCATGTCGCCTTTTTCTGTTTTAATAATCGCTTTACTCATATTCAAAAATTTTTATGAAATACAAAGATAACGTTTCAGAGTGAAATGTGAAGTAAATCGCGATTGCCAATTTTTTTTAATTGATAGATTGTGTATTTCTCAGGATATTAATTAGCTATTTTTTGTATATTTATGTACGCTAGCCAATTATAATTAACTTTAGATGTCAAATCCGTACAAACTAGTCATTCGGGAGTGGGCAGAGGCCGACCGCCCGAGAGAGAAGCTATTGAGCCAGGGGCGTAGGGCGCTTACAGATGCCGAATTATTGGCTATCCTGATCGGCTCTGGTTCCAAAAATGAAAGTGCTGTCGAATTATGTCGACGCATATTGGCTGATGTCAAAAATAACCTGCACACCCTTTCGATGATGGAGGTCTCGGAACTGAGCCTATATAAAGGGATAGGTGAAGCAAAAGCCATCGCCATTATTGCGGCATTGGAGCTCGCCCGCCGCAAAAACGACCTGCCTGCAGAAGAACGAAAGCTGGTAAATAGCAGCCGCTTCGTTTACAACTTGATGAAACCCATCCTGCAGGATCTGCCTCATGAAGAGTTTTGGACTCTGTATTTGAATACGGGGTATAAAATATTGGACAAACAGCTCATCGGCCGTGGTGGTAATGATTTTACGCCGGTCGATGTCCGGATAATTTTACGCTCCGCACTCAGCCTTAAAGCACATGCCATTATTTTAGTTCATAACCACCCATCGGGCACCTTGTATCCCAGCAATGCTGACAAAATTCTGACGCAAAAAATTGTTGAAGCCTCTAAAATTATGGATATTAGAGTTGCCGATCATTTAATCTTTACCGATAACGGCTATTATAGTTTTAAAGACGAAGGTATAATCGACTAGTTACAGTAATTCTTAGTATGAACAAAAACAGTATTGATAGATTCACAGACCGGGTTGTCGATTACGAGAAATTTAGACCTTGTTATCCAAAAGAGATTATTCAAGTACTTAAAGAACAGATAGGGCTGGATAAAAAATGGTTGGTTGCCGATATTGGTAGTGGCACTGGGCTATCTACGCAACTTTTTCTCGAAAATGGAAATGACGTTTTTGCTGTTGAACCCAATCGGAAAATGCGTGAATCTTTATTGCATCATTTTAAAACCTATCGGAATTTAATCGCGCTGAATGCCACCGGCGAAAGTACATCCATTGAGTCTGGCTGTGTCGATCTTATTTTTGCGGGTCAATCGTTTCATTGGTTTGATCGGGATGCATGTAAAAGGGAGTTCGCCCGCATCCTCACCGAAAATGGACATATTGTGTTGGTTTGGAACCAGCGTGATCCGGACGACGCTTTTCAACAGGAATACGAAGATTTTCTGCTCAGCCATATACCAAGCTATCAATCTGTCAGTCACAAAAATATCAGTGACGATGATCTCAAACAATTTTTTTCACCACGTCCAATGATCAAAATAACCTTGCCAAACCAACAGATATTGGATCTTCGGTCGTTCTTGGGAAGAGTACGTTCATCATCCTATTTTCCAAAAGAGCAGGCTGAAAACAAAACGCTCTATGACGATCTCCGTACACTTTTCGATAAGTACGCAATCGCTGAGCGTATCGTATTCAAGTATATTACTGAAATTTATAACAGTTAACTAAGAAATAGGAATTTGCAAAGCTTCTTTCGTTGCATTTTTTCTCTTCCAGTCGAAAACTCTTCGTATAGGCGAAGAATGAAAAGGGAAGATTAAGATGAATAACGTTAGGATTACCCCGATAATAAATAGCCCGGAGTAGGCGTCGCGTATGGATAGTAGCGAGGCTTGGACTTGGACCGATTTCATTATATTTCCTCTTTGTAGCACCAAGCTATTTGTTCGATCGATTATACCAGCAAGATTATTGGCATTAAGGATCTGTAGGTGGTAATACCAATTGGCAATGATGTTTGACCAGACTACAGGCACCAAAAATGAACGTGTAAGAATCAAAAATACTAAGCCAGAGAGGTAATATTTACTGGGAATATTGCCGGCCATATATACGCCTATTCCAATGTAGGAAGTGATCACGCCCATTCCTCTTAATGTCAAAGGGAGATAGAACAAAGCCGAGTTTGTATGTTGGTCAATAATCCTTGCAAAGAAAAAGCAAGATAGGGCATAACACGCTGCGGAGAATGCCAAAATGAACTTGCATTTCTTTGTTATTTTGAAATAAATATAAGCGATTACTGCGCCGATCATATAACCAGGAATTACATAGGTATTTATTTCGGCGACTTCCAAGGGGTTTGTACCAAGCGTAATTCCCAAAAGGGAGGAGTACAGCGAGGTCGAGCTATAAAAAATGCCGAAAATAAAAATTGTTCCAATGGAGATAGGCAGAATCCGTGTTGAAAAGGCTTCAAAATTTAAGAGTGATTTTCGGATTAGTACACTTCTATTTATAAAAAGTATAAAAAAACAGAGCGATGCGATTCCGGTGACCAAAATAAACCTGGAATGAAACCAATTTTGTGTCAGACCATATGTGCTGAAATAGGCAAAATTCAATAATGAAATACAAAGTAAAATACTTCCAAACCAGTCATATTGATACAGCGGTACCTTTTTAAAATCTGACGATTTCATAAAGATTATGCAGATTAACAACGCTACTGCAAGTAGTATATTTTGAAATAAAAAGACAGTTTCCCAATAGAAACGTGTTGCAAATAGAACAGATACATAACTTGCCAAGGCAGGAATGATCATTGTCATGGGGTAGTAGACTGCATATAATTGATACCGTTCTCCACGTGGCATGAGAAAAGGGATCATTTCCCCAATGATAGCCATCGTGACAATAATCTTGGCACTCCCGATAAAAAATGTGGCCATACAGATGTTAACACCATTATTAGCATGTTCCAAAACCGCATTGGAAGCGAGGATAATGAAGATAGATACAATTAATATCGTCTTTTTGGAAAATAATTTCAACAACCTAAATACCAGTGGTATGGCACATACCATTCCTGCATAATAACAATATGTAGCCATACTCAGATCTGCAGTGATACCGGCGTATCCATTCATGACATACGTGTTAATGGATGTTGGGATTCCATTATTGAACGAAAATAAAATATTGAGTACAAACAGAAAGAACAATTCCCAACCTGAACTCAACCAATCTCTGAATATACGATCTTTCATGATTATTTAATACGTATGATAGCATTCATACCTACGCGAAGCATGGCGAGATCTTTTGGGGTATTGGATGCTGTAAAATTAATTCTAACCGGAATGCGCTGTTGTACCTTAACAAAGTTCCCCGTAGAATTGTCAACCGGAACAGCAGAATACTTAGATCCTGTTGCTTCGGATATGGCGGCTACTTCACCTTCAAATGTCTTCCCGGCCAATGCATCAATTTCAATGTTGACTTTTGCCCCGAGGGCAATATTTTTTAGTTGACTTTCGGTATAATTTGCGGTAATCCATTTCTGCTCATCACGTACAATATTGACCAATGGCGTACCGTTTTGCACCAATTGACCCTCTTCAATCGTCCGCCGTCCCAATACACCGTCGTACGGTGCCGTGATAACCGTATACGAAAGGTTTAACTTGGCTAGATCAATCGCAGATTCGGCCTTTAGTAATGAGGCATCATTGACCGACAGCTTCTGTTCAGACTCATGTGTGTTAAGTTTCGATACACGCTCTTGCGCCAAAAGTGCCTTATATTTGGCTAACATGGCCTCATAATCTGCTTTTACCTGATCGAATTGATATTGCGCTACTGCTTCATCTTTCACCAGACTCTCGTAACGCCTATAATTCAATTCCATATTATCTAGCCGGGCTCTCATCTCATCGATATTGGCATTTGCTATCGCAGTACTATTGCTGGCAATGGCAATTCCAGATTGCGATATAGTTTTACTTGCTTTGGCATCGGCAAGAGTGGCTTGTGCATTTTGTAATAAAATTCTGTACTCCGCATCATCAATAATGACGAGTGTATCGCCTTTGTGAACTTTTTGATGCTCATCAAATCGAATTGCTTTGATATAACCGCTGATACGCGAATTTATAGGGGTAATATGGGCATCTACCTGGGCATCATCTGTATAAACAGATTCGTTGATGTGGAAAAAGACTAAGATACCCCAGATAATGGTAAACACAATGACGACTGCAGATAGGATGTTGATGATCCATATCTTCCGCCTTCGTTTTATTTCTTTCTCACTTAATGTTGAATTGCTCATGACTCAATTATTTATCTTCTTTTTTTCTGAAAATCAAGGCTCCCGATACTATTGCTTATCAATAATTGCGGTCAATTTTTCGAGAGTTTCTGTAATTTCCAATACTTTTTTTTCTGATATCTCCTGCAGGATCACACGGTAGAGGTCTTGTTGGACAGGGTCTAATAATGTCCTATATTCGTTTCCCTTTACCGTTAATTCGATTAAATTATTTCGCCTGTCATTGGGATCGCTGACGCGTCTAACCAGATCCCGTTTACAAAGATTATCGATCAGCGGAGTGACACTTGCTTTGTTCTTCTGTATTGCTGTGGCTATATCTTGCTGATTCATTTGCTCCTTTTTCCACAGTGCTGCCAATACTTGTAACATTTCATAGGTGATATCCAATTGCTGTTCCTTTATTTTCTGGATATAGTATTGTTTTAAGCTCGTTCGCAAAGCAATGATACTATCCACTAAGGGTTTTACTGGATTCATGGATTCGTTTTTCATAGTACAAAGTTAAATATAAAATAGTTAAATATCAAACTAAATTACTTTAGTTAAAAATGTGTTAAAGATGAATGCTTTAGAGAGAGATGGCATTTTATTTGGGAGCACCTAAACGAAAGGAAAAAAAGATATGTTAAGAGTTGAATTAATCTTCTTTAGACGTTGCCTACTGCCACTGCTGATTTTAGGAGGCGGGATAAGTGTTGTAAGAGCGCAGCAAATGCATGCTTTTAATAATTTAGAGACTGATTATCATTTTGTATATCGCTGGGTAGATCCATTCTTCCCTTTAAGCCCTCAGATAGATGTGATGAGCTTAGACGTTGCGCCAATCGATAAAGGGCCGGAACAGCAGGAGAAAGTAAAAACGTCATCGGGAAAACAGCGTTTTACGGGCAGGGTGAGTGAGCGCGTATATGAAGGTTCGGAAGTAATCGTGAGCCCTGGAGAATCGGTTGGAAATATAACCTACAGCTCCACTAGTTCACCCACCCGGTATCGTGTTGCCATTGATCGAAGGAGCAATGAGCACTACCATGGAAAGCCCGTATTTATAGATGCAAAGGGGATAAAATATATAATTGATTCGAAATTTAGAAAACAAGTTGTCGAATAATTCCTTGGCTAAGTTAAAAATTTGTAAAAAATATTTTTTCAGGTAATTAAATCGAAATATGGCATTTGTATTGTGCTTTTATTTACAATTATTTAAATAACAATTGGGTTATGAAAGCAATAAATCGTTTCAAAAAAATCACAGCTGCATTAGCTTTGATCGCTGCAGTCGGATTGGGACAATCCTATGCACAAACGGCTCCTAAAAAAATGGAAAAATAAGCCAAAAAGTCTGAACAAAAAGTAAAGACTAAAGCCAACGAGGCCGAAACGAAAACGAAGGCAGCGCCGGTGAAAGCTACAGCGAAGAAGGAAGTTGCGGTCAAGGAAAAGTCAACGCAGACGAAAAAGATGGCTGATACAAAAACAGCGCCAGCAGCACCAATGGAAGCGAAGGAAAAAGCCGTGAAAAAAGAAAGTGCTAAAGCTGAAAAACAAGCCACTGCTGTTAAAAAGGATGCCGTAGCAACAACTGATAAAGCAACAAGTGAAAAATACAACGGCCATACAATATATCTCGGTCCAAAAGGTGGCAAATATTATATCAACGGAAATGGTAACAAAACGTACATTTCTGACAGAAAATAAAGAGCAGCTGAAAACGAATTATATCAAAAAAGGGGACATCGATCGATNNATTTCAATAGTTTAGCGTAGCAAATTCATCAAATAGCTTTTGTCGAGATAAAAGGCATCTAAACTTCCGCCCTCATCCAGAATACTGTTGCTAATTTCCTTTTTATTTTGCTGTAAGGTCTGAATTTTATCTTCGACCGTGTTAGGGCTGATTAATCGAACAGCGGTAACCGTCTTTTGTTGCCCCATGCGATAGATCCTGTCGATCGCCTGTTGTTCAACAGCAGGATTCCACCAGGGGTCTACCAGGTACACTACATCGGCTGCGGTAAGATTAAGTCCGGTACCACCGGCTTTTAGACTAACCAGAAAAACGGGGATATCCTTGTCGGATTGAAAGTCACTAACCAATTTACCTCGATTTTTGGACTGGCCCGTGAGCATCAACGCGCGAATCCCCTGTTTATCCAAAGCCTCTTTAATCAGGTTGAGCATACTGACAAACTGTGAAAACACGATCATTTTGTGCTGGTCTTTTTTATGCTGAATCTGCTCGATAAGCATTTCGATTTTGGCAGAGTCCGCAGCGGTAGTCAGATCTTCGTTTTGGAGAAGTTTGCTTGAATTACATATCTGACGCAATTTTGTTAGACCTTTTAGGACATGCATGGGGCTTTTCTTGATTTCATCGCCATCTTTGGCTGAGATAAAATCCCGAAACTCTTTTTCATAAAGATCATAAATTCGCCGTTGGGCGGTTTTCATCTCACAGTAAAGGATCAGTTCATTTTTTGCAGGAAGATCACGTAATACATCCTGTTTTGTTCTACGGAGAATGAAAGGCTTTATTTTCTCTTTCAGCATTTTTTTTCTCTTGCGGTCATGGAAAGCATCAATAGGAGTCGTATAGACATCTTTGAAATATTTTTTGCTTCCTAGTAGCCCCGGCACAATAAAGGAAAGCTGGGCATAAAGATCCATCGTATTATTCTCGATAGGAGTTCCTGTTAAAATAATGCGATTTCTTGATTTTAATAAATTTACCGTTTTGTATCGCTGGGAATCCGGGTTTTTGATTTGCTGCGATTCGTCCAATATGACATAATTGAAGGTTATTTTTTTCAGCATATTGATATCCGTCAGCAGGTTGTGATAAGAAATTAAAACAAGGTCATATTGTTCAAACTGCATCCCTTTTTCCATTCTATTTGGACCATCTAAAACCAACGTCTGGAAAGATGGAAGGAATTGCTGGATTTCATGCCGCCAATTAAAAATTAAGGTCGTGGGAAGTACAAGTAATGTTGGTGCAGATTGTCCCTTTGCTTTTTGAGTAGCCAGAAAGGCCAATATTTGGATCGTTTTGCCAAGTCCCATATCATCGGCAAGACAGCCACCAAAATTAAGCCCATCCAAGAAATGCAGCCATTGTAGTCCTTGTTGCTGATAAGGGCGTAAGTTTCCGACAAAAGTTGGAGGTAGCTGGACCTCGGATAGCGAAGAAAAATTAGCGAGCTGCTTTCTCAACGTGCTGAGCTCCGCCAACACGATAGGGTCTAGCTCCGCCTGATCAAATAGTTGATCGATTTCATTGAATTTGTATTTTGGAATTTCAATGAAATCATCAGCTATCGATTCTGCTGCATTAAAATAGGCTTCAAATTTATCGAGCCACTGTTGCGGTAAAATGCCCTGGGTGCCGTCATCCAAGGTAATGAATTGCGAGCGGTTCCGTACTGCCTTTTCAAGTTTTTTTAGGGAGACACTTTTGGGGCCAAATTTGACCTGTATATTGGCGTTGAACCAATTTTGTCCACTGAGGACCTCCACATGTATTTTCCCTTTAAACCGGCTTAATTTATTTCCACGTAACGTATTAAATCCGATGATCTGTATACCCTGATGTTGCCACTCCTCAAAAGCATCCAGAAACCAGTTACTGTCCAGAAAGTATTTGCGATGCAAATAAAAATGCTGAAAGCTTCCTTCATCCATTTGCTCCTGAAAATAGGGATGCTGCTTCAGTAACAGGGAAATAACTTTTGTTTCAGCTTCACGTTTCCGATCGACCAAAAATTGTGTACCCTTGCTGTCTGTACCAAATATATTCCGCTTACTTAAAATAGGAATTTCGACCTCACCATAACGCATGACAGGAATAAGGTTGACAAAATCTTCCGATTCTTCCAGAAACAAAAATGGCTGCATGTCCTGATAATACAGATTTTCCTTCAACTGTGGCTTGCTTGCTTTGGGAATATCTTTAAAATTTAACTCCACGGAATGTGCTATCTGTTCCAAAAACAACCTGTTGAATTCTTCGAACTTACGCTGATGGATCAACAATTGCTCACCTTTGTTGCCAAACAAACGGATCAACTTGAGGTGAAATCTATTTTCAATCAGAAAAAGCTGATTTTTGATGAGAATGAAATGGTCCAAAAGAACGACTAAATCCTGTAAATTGTAGGCTATCGTATGAATATGAATTTCTCCTTGAATGGTATAAAACGCACCTTTTTTTGTAATGAAGAGCTTAATTTCACCTTTGTTTAGGTTAAATTGAACCGGCGATAAGGTGGAGGCTGTTATATTGTCGGATTTTTCATAGTCATGCAGATAAAAATCGAGGTGTAACGGATTTTTTGCAACCGCCTTCAGACTGGAGCTGATTTCGATATCCTGTTGTACAGCTTGAGAAAATTGGTAAACAGCGGTGTAAAATTGCATTTCCTCAATCGAGCTGCTTTGCCAGATACGGGACTGGCTCTCACTGGCGGAAATCGGATTTTTAGGTAGGCCGGATTTCGTCATTGGAGCTTGACACAGGAGTATTTGTAGATTTTTGTAGTACCGGTTGCGCGTTAACACCACAAAATAATGCTGCTGTTCGGCCGTCGTCTTGACCTTTTTTGGGATAAGAGATTCCTCCACTAGATCAAAGTCATCAATGGAGGTTAGCTGTTTGTCTTTTAATAGAAACTCAAGCTTCCCTGCTTTGATCTGGGCTGAAAAATAGTTTTCTAAAGACGATTCCTTTTCCAGTCCATATTGTGCCGCAACCTTCTTGAGGAGATGCTGATAGCGGTTGTGATCAAAAAATGCCAGCCAATTCTCCTGTGTAAATAGTTTACCTAAAGCCGCCTTTTGATGACGGCAGAATCCTGTTTGTGGACAATTGCAAAAGACGGCTGTTGTGGGCAACGTATGGATGATCATCACTTCAAAATCGGTATAATTCTCCAGTACCCGAAAAGTTGCCTGATTGACCTCCATTTCCATCGCATTGACCTGAAAATGGGCCAGTGTCAGGTCCATCCAAGGAAAATAAGAATAACGGCTCACCTTGGTGAAATCGATATCGGTCAATGTATACTGATGGAATTCCATGATGCTTGGTTAAAAATTAAAACTCATTCCGCCATAATAATTACGTAAAGGGGCAGGATTAAAATACCGTCCTCCAAAAGCATTGATATCGTTTCCAAGACTATATTTTTCATTGAGCAGATTGTCGGCCCCAACAAAAAGCCTGATTTTATGCCGTGAACAGACAGATTTGCTCCAAGATAATTTGGCTTGCAAAAGATGATACCGTTTGGCATAAACAGTGTTTGCATCATCCAGTGGTATGGCTGCTGTTAAATTGGAAAGAAGATCCAGTTGGAATTCATTCGGGAAAAGTATATTCAACGAATTTACCCATACTGTTTTAGGAACTGCAGGGAGTTTATTGTTCTTATAGTTTTTGTCGCCTACCTGATAGGTTTTGAAACTGTAGTCATTGAAGGAAAAATTGCTGGTCAGCTGTAGGCTACGGACCATACCGGTTGTTTGAGGCCTAATCAAATACATGAATAGCGAGGCTTCCAATCCCTTTTGGTTTATTTTACCCGCATTTTGAAAATATTCAGCACCATTATCCCGTACCTGTCGGATAATGGCATTGTTCATTTGATACGTGTAGGCCGCTGCATCTAAAATAATCCGGCGATTCCACAAATGCCAACGAAGCCCAAATTCATGGTTTGTACCTGTTTCTGGTTTCAGCATCGTATTAATTGTATTGTCTGACGAGCGGACTTCAGCAACAGTTGGTGCAGAGAAACCTTTAGAAATCGATGCTCTAAGTGCAAGCATTGGAGTGATCAAATAGGATAGTGCTGCTCGTGGCATCCATGTACTCCCGAAATCAATATTTTCTTTGTTTTCTTGTGCGACAGGATAACGTTGCTGGTAGCCAATTTTATTCTCATTTAATCCGAGCGACAGCTCTACCTGGAGACGCTCTAGCCATTCCAGTTGGGTGCGTGCAAAAAATGATTGCTGACTGTTTTCCAATTTGTCCTTGGCCTGAGGATCGGTAGCGACACCTTGGGCGTTGTCATAATTGTCAATAGCATACCATCCCTTTTGCGCTTCCAAGCCCAGTTGTACTTCATATTTTAAATCTTGGCTCAACAGATCGACATAAGATAAATACAGGCGCGTTCCCAAATTCTTTTCATCTCTTTTCTCGTAATTGGTGATGAAGGGATTTTTGATCTGATTGGATGAACCAAATACACTGGCGAATAAGGTCATCTTAGAACTGAGATGCGTGTGGTTGCTCAGTCCACCAAAGAATGTTTTATCGTAGATTGCTGCTTTTTGTTCAGCAGCACCAGGATTTGGTCCGCCCTTTGGCCGGGCTTGCCTGCGGTCGCTTTCCATTTGTGCTGCGGTGAGCCCTCCCGGAGTTTGGTAACCGAGATCCGAATAGAGCCCCGTGAATTTTAATTCGGATGTTTTTGCATATTGCCAATTGTAATTGAGCTGGATATTCTTTTTGTTTAAGGCTGAATTTTGGCGATAACCGTCACTTCTCGTCCAACTCTGATTGATAGCAAGTTGCTGAGTTTGGCTGAGAGGTAATATTGCATTGAGCTGTTCCTGGAAAAGACCGTAGGAGCCCCCCGTTAATTGGAGATTGACTTCAGGTTTTGCAGATTGATCAAATCCTTTACTATATAAGGAGAGTATACCGCCTGAATTGGCCCCGTAGATCGATCCGTCCGGACCTTTCAAGATATTGATTTGCTCGATTGCATAGGGATCGAGCAAGTTAAGATAGGTGTTCCCGCCGGCGTCAGTAAGCGGAAAGTCGTCCAAATAGATTTTAACATTGCGAACACCAAAAGGTGAACGGATCATACTCCCGCGGAGTGCAAGCCGGTAACTTCCAGGAGAACGTTCTTCCATCCGTAAACCCGGTACCCTGTTCATTGCCGAAACAAAAGAGGGCGACTGTTGGGATTGGATCGCTTGGTTGCTTAACACAGCTGCAGAAGAAGTCAATCGCAAGAGCGGTTGTTTATTGAAGTAGGCTTTAACTTCGACTTGCTCTAGCCGATTAGTTGTAGTATCCACTTCTTGCGCATATAATTTGCTACATAAACCAAGGGTAGCAAGTAGGTAATATCTTTTCATTGTTCGGGTTAGTTCGGCTTAGTCTGCAAATTCCTGACTGAAATAAATTTCAAAAATCTGCTTTTTCTTATTGTATTTTAAGCATTGAAAATTCGCGTATACGGAGCTGGTCGGTACACAAAGACTGTTGGCCATGGCATCTTTTGCGATGTTTTTGTTCAGACAGCCCTGCTGCAAATCGAAGTTTTTGTTCGTAGAAATATCGGTCACCTCAAAGGAGTTGTCGTCAATCAGGTAATTTGAATTGTTTAGGCGAATATAATCCTCTTGGTAAATCAGTTCGGAAGCAACAAGATAATCGAGCGATCCAAAGCTGGATGAACAATCCAAATTTTGAAGGGTATTGACAACTTTTAATTCTTTATACAGTGTGTTGAATGTATTGTTCTTACGATCCAATAGGATGATTTCGATGCGATGATTATCTTTATTGTACACAATATACCCAAGGTCATCGGCACCATTTTCAAAGATATTCCCTTTGGTGATCGCTAAAACATCTAAGGTAGGATGCCTAAGAAAATAATCCTTCTGGTCCGCCGGTAGTGTTGTCGTTAACTTCTGATGAAGTTTATCGAAGAGGCCGGCATCATTCATTTCCATTAACTGCTGCGCTTGTTCTTTTACCCTGCCTTCAAAACGCGGGCTATCGTAGCTCGACGTATCCGATGGGAGCGACGCGGAGGCAGGAAGGGCTACTTGTTCTTTCTTTTGGTCTTCACTTTTCGTTGATGTTGGTGTTGGCGTCTTTGCCTGATGACAGGAAACGAGACCTAAACATAATGGAATGTATAGAAAAAAGGTTTTTAAATTCATGATGAAGTATCGTCAATGCTTATGCAGTCACTCTTCATGCAGCGAAAGAGCAATAACATCGGCTAATTTAGTTATTTTATGGCAAAGAAAGCTGCCGCAGCCTGGAATTAGAAAGCTTCATTCAGCCCCAAAAAGAAACCACGGGAACCATATTTTCCAAAGGCATAGTCCAGACATAGATTTGTGCGTGTTGCTTTGTTAAAGAGAACTCGCAACCCGGCACCACCCCCAGGTTGCCACCTTTCAAAAAGTTTGGTGCCCAGTTCGTCGCTGGCAGTCTGTAGGTTAAAAAAAGCAGCTCCGCTCAAAAAGCGATTCTTTAAAATTGGGAAGCGGTATTCTGTTTCGGCATAACCGAAAGAAATTCCTTTGAAATAACCGATGGTATAACCGCGGCCGCTTCTGACGGCTACGTCCCTTCCTGTTCCTGGAAGATCAAAATAGGGCAGAGTACCACCAAGTTTATAGGAACCCCAATACCAGAAGGCGAGTACATGAGCTGGGTCGGACTGGGATAGACTAAAGTATTTGCGAAAGTCGGTGGTAAGCTGTACTGCACTTTTGCTGCTACCCAGCAGCGTTGTGTTCCATCGCACACCGATATCTGAATATATACCCTTGTAAGGCCTGTTGGGATTGTCTCTGGTCATATATTGCATATTGAGCAATAGGCCGTTGGAATTGTAACTGTCGGGCTCGAAGCCATGTTTTTCGGTGTAGATGGTGTTGGGCGTAACGTTGCCATTCGGGCCGCTGCTGGTTATTTTCCGTCGTAAGTCAAACGCCAGTCCGGCCCCAACAAATAGCCCGTCGGCGATGCGTTTATAGACTTTTTCATTAAATGTAAATGCATTATATTTTGCGCCGTATTTCTTATGGTCGGGGTTGGCAAGAATCTCTTCATCGGCATTGTTCCATTTTCCATGGGGAGTCATGCCCAGCCCTGCGTCTAAAGCCACCATTTTGACAAGTGCAAAAGCACCCTGAAAATTTAGTTTATTGTTCGGAGTAAATACATTGTGGCTGATATAGAAGACCATAATATTTTTCGTGGTGATCGAGGCGGATGTCGCTGCGATCGACATGGTGGTTGTTTTGGGATCACCTAGTACTTTCCCGGCGACAGCCTTGATTCCAATCTGGCCACCAATGGTTGGGTTGTAGGCAATGTTGGGCATTAAGGTGATGGGAGAACGTTTACTTGCATGTTCCTTTTTTCGTTTGGGATGTATTATTCTTCCGATGAGATCCGATATATCGTATTGACTAGCCAAGGCAGAGTCACGCTGCTGTTTGTACTGTGCAACAGAGTCTGCTTTCACATCATTTTGAGCTGCAAGGAGTGTAGGGATTGAAATTAAAAGTATTCCTAAAAAAGCGTATCGGAAGAAATCGTTATAACGTAAAAGTTGATGCATACATTCGGGCTTATCTTAAAACTAAACGTAAAAAAAAATAAAATGTTTTCTCCGGCACTTGGAGCCTGTCTTTTTGATGGTTGAACAAATGCGAATAGGGTATTGTGTTGGAGAAGTTTATTTTTCTTGCGAAGCTGGAGAATTAAACTTGCAAATCACAGCAAATTTATCTTAGTTTGATTATTTAAACTAGGATATGATAGGACGCACTATATTGAATTACGGATTGACGTTGCTTTTATTGACAGGGGCTGCTCATGCACAAGAACTGTATACCCCAAGGAATATTCAGCAAGCGATCGCAAAGGGGACCCGTACTACAACGGGCATACCGGGAAAAAACTATTGGCAGAATTTTGGAAAGTATGATGTGCGGGTGCAATTGGATCCGGCTACAAAGATGGTGAGTGGAACAGAGACTATTCTGTACACAAACCATAGTCCTGATACATTGAAACGCTTGGCTATCCGATTTGTGAACAATGTGCACAGACCTAATGCGGTACGTGCGGCATACGCTTCGGACGATTACCTGACTTCGGGCCTAAAGATTAAATCGTTTAAATTGAATGGTCAAGTTTACGACGTAAACAGCAAGGACTGGGGAACGGTGAAGTTAGGTGATTTTGGGCAGAAAATCCTTCCGGGAAGCACTGCAACATTGGACATTAGCTGGGAATATCCGTTATCTGTCGAAAGCGACCGTGAAGGGCTATTGAATGCTTCGACCTTTTATTGTGCTTACTCTTATCCGCGTGTGTCTGTATACGACGATTACAATGGCTGGGATCTTCTGGAACATAATGGCCGACAAGAATTCTACAATGGTTTCAACGATTATCAATTTGAGATATCCGTTCCGAAGAACTTTGTTGTTTGGGCGACAGGCGAATTGACCAATGCGGCTGATGTACTGCAGAAACCTATTCTGGACCGTTTCGAAAAATCAAAAGTCAGCGATACCCCAATACATATCGCGACAGATGCCGAAATGAAATCGGGCAAAGTGACAGCACAAGAAGCCTGGAATACGTGGAAATTCAAAGCAAGCTACGTACCTGATTTTTGTTTCAGCGTGAGTGACAATTATATCTGGGACGGGGGGAGTGTAGATTTGGGAAGCAAGCGCGTGAGTGTGCAATCTTGTTATGTCGCCGGAACGCCAGATTTTGAACAATACATTGTCTGGCAACAATACTGCATTGACTGGTTTTCTAAAAATTGGCCTGGTGTCACCTATCCATACCCAACAATGACAGCCGTTCAGGGATTTGCAGATATGGAATATCCGATGATGATCAACGATTCGAGTGTTCCAGATAATCTTGTGGATGCACGGCAAACAGCAGACCATGAAATTGCACATACTTATTTTCCTTTTTACATGGGTATCAATGAGACGCGATACGGTTATATGGATGAAGGTTGGGCTACTGCATTGGAATTCTGGATCGGAAATGCGGAGATTGGTGCCGAAAAAAATAAAGAACTTTTCAAAGATGCCCGTGTAAAGCGTTATATCTTTGACCCCTCTACAGAAGAAGACCAACCCCTGATTACGATGACCTCTCAGTTAAGTGGTTTAGGTTATGGTAACAATGCTTACATCAAGGCCGCGTTGTCTTATATTGCATTGCGGGATTATCTGGGCGATCAACTGTTTAAAAAAGCACTACATCATTATATGGAGCTATGGCATGGAAAGCATCCGACGCCTTGGGACTTCTTTTACAGCATCAACGCCGGAGCTGGGCAAAATTTAAATTGGTATTGGAAAAATTGGTATTTTACCAATAATTACATCGACCTTAAAGTGAATGGTTTTAAACAGCTTGCCGGTAAAAATACACTTACGATCACTAATGTTGGGGGATTTGCAATTCCGTTTGATGTGTTGATTACCTATACGGATGGATCGGTGGAGACAAAACATCAAACTCCGTCAATTTGGCAACACAATGAAATACAGGTAATCCTGACGTGGACTTCGACTAAAAAAGTGAAAAATATTACCTTGGACGGAGGGATTTTTATGGATTACACAGCCAAGGACAACAGCTGGGACGTTATTAAATAACCCGATCGATCGTGTCAGCCTTTATGTTTGAAAAGGTTGACACGATTAATGACTGAATGCTGTTGTGAAGTTTACCTACAAATAGGTGTCCATTCCTGTAAGCCGTACCTTGGGCCTGTAAGACTACAGCTGATCAATGCTTCGAAATGTCAGATTAATTCGTGCACTGAACGCTTTTTTTGTCGGTGGAAGCCGATGCAACCAATACGTTTGTGTAAGACCTTTCATCACCAATAAACTTCCATGGCCCAAGATGAGGTCTATTTTTTCTTTGCTCGTTTTGTGTTTAAAGGCAAACTTTCGTTCAGCACCAAAGTTTAAAGAAGCAATTGCTCCATTTTTTTTAAGGTCTTTTTCACCGTCACTGTGCCAGGCCATTCCTTCGTCGCCATTGTGATAAAGATTCAACAGGCAGGAATTATACGTCTCCTGTGTTTGTTCTTCGGCAATCTTTTTCAGCTCAAGAAGCTCTTTTGTCCAGGGAAGCGCCCTTTTAGTGGTGTTGGAATAGCTATATTCGAAAGCCTGGTCGCCATACCAAGCCACTTTTCGTTTGGTGACGATTTCGTTTCCAAAAATAATAGCACGGTCATTTACCCATTCGATCGAGTCCATGAGTCTATCAAAATAGTGGTTTGCTTTCTGTGGAGGCAGTATTTTACCATAATAATTGACAGTCCCATCGTAAGGGAGTAGATTTCTATTGCCATCGAAGAGATTGTCGAAAAGTTCCATTTTATCGTATTGTGTGTGTTTATTAAATAGCCGTATGCAAAGTCTCCCATCCGATCATCGCTGTTTTCCGCAATGGATCCCATCGGTAACCACCAAATATACCGCTGTTTTGTATAACACGATGACAGGGGATAAGGTAAGCTATCGGATTGCTACCGACAGCTGTGCCGACAGCACGGGAAGCTTTGGGGTTTCCGATTTGAGAAGCGATAGCACCGTAGGTACTTAAGTTACCCATAGGGATTTTTAATAAAGCTTCCCAGACTTTCAATTGAAAATCAGTGCCTTTTAAATGTAATTTTACCTGGCGGATATCTTTGTCTTGGGGATTTAATGCGCTGAGTGCATTCTCGTGCATGCTATCTCCCTGTTGTCGATATGTTGCGTTCGGAAAGCGTTGTTGAAGGGTGTCAAAAGCTGTTAAGTTGTCATCGGCATAGGCAATATGACAAATACCTTTTGAAGTGGATGCAATTAGCATTGTGCCGAATAAGCTCTGATAATAGGCGTAGGAAATCAATAGATTGGAGCCTTCATTTTTATATTCAGCGGGAGTCATTCCCTCAATATTGATAAATAGCTCATGAAGTCTACTGCTGCTGGAAAGACCAAGTTGATAGGTGGTTTCGGCGATATTACTTTCCTTGAGCAATGATTTTGCATGATTTATACTTACGTACTGTAAGAATTTCTTGGGGCTTGTACCAGCCCATGCGGTAAACATGCGTTGAAAATGAGCTTCACTCATGTAAACATGAGAAGCGATCTGACCCAATGTAGGTTGCGTCTTAAAGTTTTCCTGTAAGAAATGTATGGCCTTGGCGATACGTTGAAAATCTACTTCTTGTTGAGTAGTCATGATTGTTCATTTAATTTATACAAAATTGCTAATAAGAAGAAGTCTTTAAAATCCGATTTATGCTAAATTACATGTTGGATGAAGGAGATTTGTCCGAATGACCCAAGGATTTATCTGGTGCAATTAGATCTCGGATGAGCTGTTTGAGTTCTTTTATTTCGGGGAATCGACCCGCTCTTTTTCGATCGAAAATCTCCTGATCCGCTACCCGTACGGTATAACGGCCTGCAATTTCGCTGGGAACCAGCATCACTCCATGGATCTCATCCGTGAACGAACTCAGTACCTCCTGCGCCATATAGGCGGCGCGCAGCATCCAATTGCATTTTGGACAATATTCAATTTCAATAACAGGTTTTGTTGCCATGAGTTAAGTTCAAGTACGTTGTTTTGTTTCAAACAAATTTATCAATCCTAGCGCTGCAATCCTAACGCTTTTTGTCATGGAAATTTCGAGATTATTTCCAACTCAGCGGAGTCCTGTATACAACAAGACCATTCCATTGGCCTTTTTCTCAGTTAATGGAATGGGCTGGCATTGTTGGATATTCCTGACAGGTATGCTGGAGGCTTAACCGATTTTCAAAGAAGTCATGGTCAGCGATCCAGCCACTGAATTGTCGTTGAAGAGAAACAACTCATCATTTTTCTCCTGTAAACCCAAGGTATAGATTAAAGGGAGGTAATGTTCAGGAGTTGGAATTGCCAAGTCGAACTCTTTGCCCTGTTTTCTGAAATCGATGAGCGCTTGATGGTTGCCGTTCTGAATAAATTTCTTCATTTTTTCATTGGCTATAGTAGCCCACTCATAGGCATAGCCTGCCGTATCGAGTTTGTCCCAGGCGACCATCCGTAAGTTGTGCACCATATTGCCGCTACCGATAATGAGTACCCCCTTTTTTCTTAGCGTGTTTAATTGCTGTGCAATTTCATAATGGTATGCTGCAGATTGTGTGTAATCGATGCTCATTTGAATAATAGGCACGTCTGCATCAGGGTATAGGTGTTTGACTACAGACCATGATCCATGGTCCAGCCCCCATTTGTCGTCGAGATGAACGTCTGTTTTGCTTACGATACGCTGTGTTTCTAAAGCGAGAGCCGGGCTGCCTGGAGCTGGGTATTGGACATCAAATAACGCCTGAGGAAAACCGCCAAAGTCATGAATGGTGGCGGGATGCTCCATCGCTGTGACAAATGTTCCACGTGTTTCCCAGTGTGCCGAGACAACAAGAATCGCCTTCGGTTTTTCGAAAGTTTGGCCAATTTTTTTGAATCCCCGGACAAATTCGTTGTCCTCTATGGCGTTCATGGGACTTCCATGTCCTAAAAATAAGACCGGAAATTTGTCCGTTGCCTCCAGTTCCTCGGAAAATTTATATAAAGAGTTTGCTTTATGAGCTACTCCAGCTAATGCTAATGTTGCCATAATTTTAATAAAATCCTTTCTACGCATTTGATATGATGTGACTGCGTCAATTTTTATTACAAAGGTAGGGGATGGGCTTGGCTAGGCGGTATCATTATCCTGTCAATCTGTTGTACTATTCGGAAATCTGTTATACGCTATTCGGAAATAAGTTTTTGGATTTCATTTCTAAATTCCGAAGGCGTCATGCCTGCTTTCTTTTTGAAGACATTGGTAAAGTAGGCTTTATCTTGGTAACCGAGTTCAAAACCAATTTCCGAGATCGTTTTAGTCGTTGTCAACAAGAGGTTTTTTGCTTCAATAAGTTTCCGTGTTTCGATAATCTCAGAAACGCTTTGTTGTAATATGCTCTGACAAATTAAATTTAGGTTTCGTGTCGACATAAAAAGCTTCTCCGCGTAAAAATTAACGCCTTCAGGACGGCGGTAGTTCTCTTCCAGTATAGATAGAAAGCTTGTGAACGTTGTACTCTGATTTTTCAATTGCTGTTGGCTGTCTGGAAATTGCCTTTTTCGTTCAGATTCAATCATGGTAAAGATGGTGCTCAATAGCTGCTTGATAACCGCATAGTCTACGCTATGTTGTAAGCATTCCTGCTGCATTAGCTCACACAAGACTATCAATCTCCCGAAGCAGTTGGGGCTGGCGAAGGTCAATGTCGCATTTTCATGAAAGTGGGTATAAAGTTGGAAAGTTGTTTCGGGGATAAATTCACTTTTAAATCGAATGACCCAAAATTCAATGCTATTGTTGTGCAAAAGAGGTTTCACACGGTGCGTTTTGCCCTGAGTGACAAAACTTATAAATGGAGCGGTGTAGGTTTTTGTTTTAAAATCGATAAAATGTTCGAGTTTTCCTGCCACACCAATAATCAGTTCCTCGAAATCATGTTGGTGTATTTCGTTTTTGGATTGTTGTATGCGCAGTGCCTCATCGGCGTCAACTTTGTAAATTTTGAAAAGTCCGTTCAAAATAAGGGAAATTTTAATTTGCTATTTACGAATATACGGTTTCGTTTGCATATTGGCTATTCGCAGTGTCCTACCGGCAGTTTACAGTTATTGACTTTTGAATCTATGTTATTTTCCAATACTGTGCCCAAATGAGGCTTTGATGGTTGGCGGTACATTTTTTATGTTGGCTAGTTTATAATATAGATCCTTATATGTTTATCCGTTTCTATGCTAGTTTTTCATTTGAGTTGGTATTCCGAAGCAAGGGCTGCTCCGCTTCATCGTTAAATTGAGGTATTCCCCAGTCTGATGTGAACCCTTGAATCGTTATTTTGTCTGTCTTTATAGCGTGTTTTTCCGAGTTATTTTCGTGTTGCAGCGTCGCTGCGGAATTTTTCGGCTGCGGTTCGGATTGGCGTTGGCCTTTTTTAGGGGCATCCAGGGAATATGGTCGCGTTCGGAGCGTCATTTGCCCGTGTTGGCAGCGGGGTGAGTGCGGGCTTAGACTCGGACTCAACACGGACTCAACACGGACAGAACACGGTTGCAGGGCAAATCTGCCCCGACCATGGTACGAAGCAGGGCTGGGAGGGTAGTCGGAGGTTCCTGCAGACCTTTGTCAGCAGCCGGAGCNNACAAAACCTAACTAAAACCTAAACTAAACCTAAGTAAACAGGTAGGAAAGTATAGCTGCAAAAGAAGGTATCCGGAGTGCTGAGTTCTGCGATCTTCCCGTTCCCGTCCATCTGCTGCGCCGGTGCGCACCATCTTCAATTGGGCATTGAGCCGAGCGGGCTACAAAGTGATCCCGGGCTTAGGAAGATCGAACAATACAATGTCCATCCATGTTTCCGCTGCGGAGCTGCACCAAGTTCCGGTTCCGTGGATGTCCGCGGTACGATCCAATTTCCAGGCCCCCCATGTTTCCCCTGCAGAGCCTGTATCAAGTCCCGGTTCCCACGAAGTCCACGCCAAAACCACTTTTCGGCCCCATTCTGTCCCGGAGCCGACGTTCCCAGCCTTCCGACCACCTGTTTTACAAAAAGAATCTCGCACCGTTACAGGTAGTTAAGGATAAAATGAAATAAATAAGAACAAAAGGCTTGGAAGTTTGTTTATAAACTCCCTATCTTTGCACCACTCCGCAAGGGAGGGACGGTTACTTCGAAAGAAGGAACCCTGAAAAAAAGAAGGGTTTAA
>NZ_DFPI01000008.1:0-60430 GCF_002377215.1 Sphingobacterium sp. UBA3519 | reverse complement strand
GGAAGCATGGCTCATTTAGGGCAAACTAGGGTTCCGCCTCGTGGACAGGGCTCCGGCTGCTGCGCAGGGCTTGCGGGAACCTTCGGCTCCCATCTCCACCTGCTTCGTACCATGCTCGGGGCAGATTTGCCCTGCAACCGTGTTGAGTCCGTGTTGAGTCCGAGTCTAAGCCCGCACTCACCCCGCTGCCAACACGGGCAAATGACGCTCCGAACGCGACCATATCCCCCGGATGCCCCTAAAAAAGACCAACGCCAATCCGAACCGCAGCCGAAAAACTCCGCAGCGACGCTGCAACACGAAAACAACTCGGAAAAACACGCTATAACGAAGGAAAAAACCATTTCGCGGTACTGATTTGCCATACTGATTTCAAGCATCGGAATTAAATACAATGCTTATGAAGAAGTTAGCCTGTTATCGGCTTGAACGGCGACTGATCATAGCGCTCACATGGAATGACCAAAAGAGAACGATAGAATATACCTACAGGGACAAATGAGGTCTATTGAATCCTTATTACATAATAAGTATTAACACCACATAATTATATAAGTATTAGCGCTAACAAAATTATATAAGTAATAAAATTACATAGGCATTAACATGATGTAGAAGCATCCACGAATCCACACTAATGCAGCAAAATATACACAAACGATGCCACCTCTTATTGACTAAAAATTCAATAAATCATAGCATCGTTTATTACTGTATAAAGCGTGTTCGTACGAAGAAAAAGATTAAGAAAAAGCGTTCAGCCCCGTAATATCTTGTCCTGTGATCAATAAATGAATATCATGCGTCCCTTCATAGGTAACTACAGACTCTAGGTTCATCATATGTCGCATTATTGGGAAGTCACCGACAATCCCCATTCCGCCAAGAATCTGCCTAGATTCACGCGCTATCTGCAGCGCCATATTCACATTGTTCCGCTTTGCCATGGAGATTTGCTGAGGAGTAGCACGCCCCTCATTCTTGAGTACTCCTAAACGCCACGACAGCAACTGCGCCTTGGTAATTTCTGTCAGAAATTCCGCCAGCTTCTTTTGCTGCAATTGAAAACCGGCAATTGGCTTTTCAAACTGATGTCGCTCCAACGCATATTGAACCGCAGTTTCATAACAGTCTATTGCTGCTCCGATCACGCCCCATGAAATTCCATAGCGGGCCGAATTCAAACAGGAAAGTGGGCCACGCATTGAATTTACAGCAGGAAGTATATTTTCGGCAGGGATATAAACATCATGAAAAACCAATTCACCTGTTTTGGAAGCGCGCAAAGACCATTTATGCAGGGTCTCTGGCGTTTCAAAACCAGCCATTCCACGTTCAACAATTACTCCCCGCACCTTTCCGGCCTCATCTCGTGCCCAAACGACAGCAATATCGCAGACAGGCGAATTTGTAATCCACATTTTGGCTCCATTCAATAAAAAACCATCTCCTTTTGCCGTCAATTTCGTTTCCATTCCCCCCGGATCAGATCCATGATTAGGCTCAGTAAGCCCAAAAGAACCGACCAACTCGCCCGATGCTAACCGCGGCAAATATTTACGACGCTGCTCCTCGCTACCATAGGTATAAATCGGAAACATCACCAAAGAGGATTGCACCGATGCTGCCGAACGAATTGCCGAATCACCGGCTTCCAATTCCTGCATAATCAAGCCATAGGAAATCTGATCCAACCCTGCCCCACCATATTCGACAGGAATATAAGGTCCCAACGCTCCAATTGCCCCCAATTTAGGCATCAAACCCGCAATAGCACGGTGCTCCTGCGCCGCATCTTCAATGAAAGGCTTTATCTCTGTTTTCACAAAATCACGGACAGACTGCCGTATCAGTTTATGTTCTTCGGACAATAAATCGTCCACCTGGTAATAATCGGTATTAATCTGTTTGATCATGATATAGTCTACATTAGCTTATCTAAGATAACGATTATTTTTCACTGAACAATATTCAGAACAAACTTGTCAACAAAAAATTTATTTCATATATTTAAACTATTCCACGAATAAAATAAACCATTATGATAAAATCAGCGCTTAAAACACTTGGAATATCTTCCCAGAATTTAGGATCATCAACTGGACAGCAATGGTTTTCCGAAGGTAAAGAATTCGAATCCTTTTCACCTGTCGATGGAAAACTCATCGCAAACATAAAAAGTAGCAATCGTAAAGACTATGAAGCAGTCATTAAGCAGGCCGGAGATGCATTTTTACACTGGCGCCTACTGCCTGCTCCAAAAAGAGGAGACATCGTTCGCCAGTTGGGAGACAAGCTACGTGAGCTTAAACCTACTCTCGGAAAATTAGTTTCCTATGAAATGGGAAAATCTTACCAAGAAGGCATGGGTGAAGTCCAAGAGATGATCGATATCTGTGACTTCGCCTTGGGCCTATCCCGTCAATTGTATGGTAATACCATCCATTCGGAACGTCCTGGGCACCGCATGTACGATCAATATCATCCTTTGGGTGTCGTCGGTATTATTACAGCATTTAACTTTCCAGTGGCGGTATGGGCATGGAACACCGCCCTCGCCTTGGTCTGCGGCAACACTGTCGTCTGGAAACCCAGCGAAAAAACACCGTTATGTGCCATAGCCTGCCAAAAATTACTTGCAGAAATCTTACACAACAACGGGCTGCCCGAGGGAATATCCAACCTCATTATGGGCGACAGGGAAGTTGGCGAGTGGCTTTCGGCAGACAACCGCATCGCCTTGATTTCTGCAACAGGATCTACCCGAATGGGAAAAGAAGTCGCCGTTACCGTAGCACAACGCCTTGGTAAAACACTTTTGGAGCTCGGTGGAAACAATGCGATCATCGTTACTCCAGACGCCGACTTAAAAATGACCATTATCGGTGCTGTATTTGGTGCCGTAGGTACAGCCGGACAACGCTGTACAAGTACCCGAAGACTTATTATCCATGAGGACATTTATGACAACGTCAAAAAACAACTGACAAAAGCTTATGGTCAATTAAAAATTGGTGACCCTTTGGACACGAAAAATCATGTGGGACCATTGATCGACAAAGCCGCCGTAAAATCATACTTAAACGCACTGGACAAAATTAAAACACAAGGGGGAAAAATGCTGATCAAGGGAAAGGTCCTTGAAGGCAAAGGGTATGAAAGTGGCTGTTATGTGCAGCCTGTCATTGCCGAAGTTGAAAATCATTATGAAATCGTACAGCATGAGACCTTTGCCCCTATTCTTTACTTAATCAAATACAAAGGGGATATCAGTGCGGCCATAGCACTTCAAAACAGCGTCGCCCAGGGATTGTCTTCTGCCGTTATGACCAACAACCTACGGGAAGCCGAGCTATTTCTCAGTCCTGCTGGCTCTGATTGTGGTATTGCCAACGTCAATATCGGCACATCGGGCGCCGAAATCGGAGGTGCTTTTGGGGGCGAAAAGGAGACTGGCGGAGGCCGGGAGTCTGGATCAGATGCCTGGAAAGCTTATATGCGCCGCCAGACAAATACCATCAATTATACAACTGACCTTCCCTTGGCACAAGGTATCAAATTTGATTTATAAACCATTTACACACAAAACTATGAGCAGCGTACATGAAAGATTAAGCAAACATATATTAGCCGATGGATTCCCTTTGGTTATGGATATGGAGAAATCCCATGGTTCTTATGTCGTGGATGAAAATGGGGATGAATACCTCGATATGTTCAGTATGTTTGCCTCCATGGCCGTGGGTTACAATCATCCACATTTGGTCAAACAACGTGACTTCCTGGGTAAAATGGCCGTCAATAAGCCAGCCATGTCAGATATTTACCCCAAAGAGTTTGCTGATTTTGTCGACACTTTTGATCGCGTAGCCATACCGAAAGAACTCCCCTATGCCTTTTTCATCTCGGGGGGAACACTCGCCGTGGAAAATGCATTAAAAGCTGCCTTCGACTGGAAGACAAGGCTTAATTTTGCACAGGGAATACAAAAGGAAGCCAGCCAGGTCATTCACTTTAGACAGGCTTTTCATGGTAGATCGGGCTATACCTTGTCATTAACGAATACACAAGACCCCAGAAAATACCTTTATTTTCCAAAGTTCAACTGGCCACGCATTACCAATCCTAAATTGAGCTATCCTTTAACAAACGAACATATCGGCCAGACGATTGCTTTGGAGGAAAAAGCTGTCTCAGAAATACGTCAGGCGATCACGGCTAACCCCAACGATATTGCCTGCATTATTATTGAACCGATACAGGGTGAAGGTGGCGACAACCATTTTCGAAAGGAATTTTTCGTACAGCTTCGTCAAATATGTGATGAAAATCAGATCCTCTTAATTTTTGACGAGGTACAGACGGGATTGGGTATTACGGGAAAAATGTGGGCTTACCAACATTATAACGTCATTCCCGATATCATTGCCTTCGGCAAAAAAGCACAAGTCTGCGGTATACTGGCGAGCAAGGAAAAATTTGATCAGGTGGAACATCATGTCTTTCAAGAATCCAGTCGTATCAATTCGACATTTGGTGGCGATTTTATGGATATGCTCCGCTTTAAATTAATTCTTGAAGTCATAGAGCAAGAAAACCTGATTCAAAATGCGGCAGAAAAAGGGCGCTATCTACAAGATAAGCTCCAGGAACTGCTAGCGAAAAAACCGCAGCTGTCCAATTTACGGGGTGAGGGTTTATTCGTTGCAGTGGATTTCGAATCGGAAGCTGCACGGAATGAATTTATCAAGAAAGCCTACGCCAATAAACTGATTATGTTAGGCTGTGGAGAGAAAAGTATCCGTTTTAGACCGCACCTCAATGTGAGCTATGCGGATATCGATAAAACGATAGCAATTATAGAAAAAAGTATTTCCTAAAAAGATATGCAATGCTAAAAGCTCTAAAATAGCCCATCGCATTGCATATTTTTTATAAACTATCTATCTTTACAGACATTGGGACGGTCGATATCGACCAGCTCGGAAATTCCATATTCATCAAACAAGTCTAAGAGTGCATCTGTGCCCTCTTCCAGTTTGTAATCCATCTCTTCTTTATACACGGGAATCATTGCATAAAAATTGATCAGATTACCATCTTTGGTCTTTAACTCCAAAAATTCCTCATCAAAACTTAACATAGGCGGAAGCAGCAACATACAACCGAAACCTGTATTTGCAATATCTTCGGCTTCCATGCCATTGGGAATGGTATGCCCATAGCCCAGCCAGGTTTTGTACTCATGTGGAAACCGCGCTAATCTTTTCAAAAAGTAGACCGGCCAATAATTATTGTCATCCTGAAATTCCTCTTCTCCGATCTTCCAATCAGCGGGCAGCACAACCATTAGCTCTGCGCGCTCATAAGACTCTTTGTTTTCCACTTCATCTGGAACATGCATAGCCAGGTCACTCATGCCCGAAGTAACCAAGATATGGTATGGATAATTTGCACTTGGTTTAATCCAATGAACATCGATATGAACAAGCTCAGAGATTATCTCATGGAACACCATATCGGGTTCGGCAATATATTTGGTCAAATGCTCCTCAATCTCATCCAGATAAACACATTGTACCTCCGGAAATAAGTTTTTTGGATCCTTATCATCAGATTGATCTTCATAACGGTAGACCGTAGAACCTCCGGCAGTAATTTCTGTATCTTTTTTATCAGGCGAAGATTCCTCCGCTCCGCTACTCATAATCTTTTTGACTTTATCCCAAAATGACATATTATCTTATAAATGGTGAAAATTTAAGCTATTCTTTTCTTATCAATTTATTCGATCACAGCAACGACAGGTTGCCTGAATCTTGTTTTAACCGGTTTTCCCTTGACCTGACCAGGCATCCATTGTGGCGACCGGCGCATAGCAGACAACACAGCCTTTGCAAACTCGGGGCTTATCTTATCGGGATTCTCGATTTCAATATTGCAGATCGCCCCATCCTCGCAAACAATAAATTTCAGAATTGCCGTTTGCCGAGATCCGTATTTTGCATAGGCCACACTGTCCATTGCCCGGACTGTTCCGGACAGATCCAGATTATTTTGTATAAATTTGGACCAGGCCACCACCCCGCCCTTGAAATAGGGAAAATCATCAACATGCTGTGCGATACTGTCTGCAGGGATATCCCGCTTAGCAATCACTTGTGCACTTGCGGAAGTACACCATACCATAAAAAGTAAAACTGAAAAAAGAGTCTTGAATCCTGTTAAATACATACCCTATCCTATCCATAACCGTACCATTTAACGCTTATATAAGATAATTTATTACTTTAATTCTTTTGGACTAATTGAGCGGCCTAGCAATATCAGTAACAAACTCTCCTGCTTCGTCAACAAGAAAACTAATCGGATGCTCTGGATTTTTAATAATCTCGAACAAGGTCAAACCCCAAGGTTTCCAAAAATTTTCCAAAACTTGGCCATAGGTCTTGTTTTGCCAATGATCAAAGATAGGTTTCATCGACATATCTGCTAATGGCATCGGTTCAACATAGACTTTTTGCGGGGTATTTAAATAGGTATAATCTGGTAAACGATTAAATAAGTAGGCTGAATAAAAATAGCGTGCACACAATTCTTCAAACTGAATGGGATGCAATGTTTTGCCCGCAATAACCTTGAGGATATCTTCGTGATAAATATTGTTTGTGGCATTATCTTGAAGACAGGCGATTACAGCAAAGTCCTTCATGCGGATAGAAAAGATCAAGGTATTGATTTCATCACGATACATAAATGTATCGGGTGCATTCTCAACCGGTACAACAACCAATGAAAATGGGAAGGTATTTTCAAACTCCATCGGTACAACCAGCGACTGCAACATCGCATGGAGATTTGTAAAACGCTGTGCAAGGGCCTGAGAAAAGTTCATATCTTCGCCAGAAGCTTTTTGCTGCCGAATTCCCGCAAGAATTTCATTAAAGACCACCCCATAGATGATTTTTGTCATCCATTGAAACAATAATAAGGGATCCAACTGTTTGACGGCTTCATAACCTTGTTCAAACGACTGTTCTACCACACGTTCCATTTGTTCGATCGCTTCAGCTGCAGTTATGGAACAGGGGAGCTTCAACGATTTATAAGTCACCAGATTCTCATCCAGCATTTTAAAAGGTTTATCTTCCAATTGAAAAGATTTCATCATCCATGCAGGAAACACCTGAATGGATTCTTCTTCCGATTGGAGTTTATTTCCTGTTAAAAAACAAATATCTGAATCAAACTGAAATTGTTTGAATGGATTATACAAAGTTGCCGCCATAATGCAGGCAAAGTTAAAACAAATCGAAAAGTCCGCAAGAAAAGCAAATTCTTATTACGATATGGTGACTTGTCTATTTAAACTTATTTTATTTTCAGAAATTTTTGAAAGTTCAAAAACTTTGAATAACTTTAATATAAGCAATTCATAAAAAGAACGAGAAAGCCGATCGGTTCAATAGTCCGATAAAAACAAATTGAGGTATTGGCAAAATAAAAGCACGATGGAATTACAAGAAGCAAAACAGCAATTTATAGACACCTGGGGGGCATTAGGTTCTGAATGGGGAATCAACAAGTCCGTTGCGCAAGTTCATGCCTTACTCCTCTCGGCAAGCAATCCCATGTCTACAGACGAGATTATGGACAAGTTGGTGATCTCGCGCGGCAATGCCAATATGAGTATCCGACAATTGATCGATTATGGCATCGTCTACAAAAAGCATATTGCTGGCGACAGAAAAGAATATTTTGTTGCCGAGAAAGAAGTCTTAAAATGGGCCATGAAAATTGCGGTAATGCGTAAGCAAAAAGAACTTGACCCCGTTATGGATATTTTAAAAGATATCAGCCGAAATACCGAGAAGGATCAGACGGCAGAAGGTAAAGAATTCCATAAAACGGTCAAGGACATCCAAAATCTGACGGATCAACTCGAAACTATTGCCAACAAGATTTTCAATACAAGCGGGGGAGATTTATTAATTAAATTGATCAAATTAATGATGTAGCATCATGAACTGGACTGTAAACACACTTGCCATGCATAAAATAGTCATCGCTGGAGGAACAGGTTTTGTTGGACAATATCTTTCCGAGAGATTTCAGACATTGGGCTACCAGGTTATCATCATTGGCCGTCGGCCGGGCAATATCCTTTGGACCGATCGATCCGGCATTTCCGATGCACTGGAAAATGCGGAGATGCTAATCAATCTAGCCGGAAAGTCTGTCAACTGTCGATATAACGAAAAAAATAAGGCCGAAATATTTTCTTCAAGAACAAAGACGACAACGATTCTTGGTGAGCTGATCGTAGGCTGTACCAATCCACCAAAATTGTGGCTCAACTCCAGTACAGCAACCATTTATCGGCACGCCGAAGATCGTCCGATGACCGAAAGTTCGGGGGAGATCGGAACAGGTTTTTCTGTTGATGTTGCCAAATTATGGGAAAAGACTTTTTTCGACTTCAAATTGGAAAAGACAAGACAGGTGGCACTTCGGATGGCGATTGTTTTGGGTGCGGATGGAGGTGTTATCCTTCCTTTCAAAAATTTGGTTCGCGCTGGACTAGGAGGTATACAAGGAAATGGTCAGCAATATTTTAGCTGGATCCATATTGAAGATCTTTTTCAAATTATTTTATTCTTAAAAGATCATGGAGATATGGATGGTGTCGTCAATTGTGCGGCTCCCCAACCGATAATGAATAAGACTTTTATGGCGACTTTTCGACAAGTAATGAACCGTAACATTGGTCTACCATCTCCCAAATGGCTACTGGAAATAGGCGCTGCTTTAATTGGTACGGAGACAGAGCTGCTTTTAAAAAGCCGTTGGGTATTACCTGAAAAGTTGGAGAATAGTGGATTTACATTTAGGTTTCCAACGATATCAAGTGCTTTACAGGATATTCTACAGCGGGGGTAAAAATTGAAAAGATAAACGTGGGGTAAACCAATTTATCCCACGTTAACCTTAAAATTTTCAAATACAAGCGGCGCAGTGACAATAGCACCCTCGTTATTTTTCACCCCTTTAAACTCGGAGGTTTTTCCTTTCTCCAACAGGTTCTTCATCTCTTTTTCGTCGAGAAAGATACCATTCAATGTTCGCCAGATCTTAAAATCACATCCACGGGCATAATGGTCGCATTGGGCTACTTTATCGTAGAGCAAAATCAATCCCTTTTCACATTTCGGGCATTTTATCTTTCCTTTTTGTTGAGGTTTAACTTCCTCTTGCGCGAGAGAAATCCGCAACGTCAACAGTTCTTTTGTAATTTTGGCCGTATAGTCTTTAATATGTTTCATAAAAACATCATAGGACACTTTATTGGCCCGCATCTCTTCCAGCTTCTGCTCCCATTTACCGGTCAAGGTTACCTTGGCAATGGAACGATCTTTTACAAGATTGTATACCGCAAGTCCTTTTTCCGTTGGGATCAGTTTTTTCTTGTCGCGCTTAATATAATCCCGCTGGAAAAGTGTTTCGATGGTTGCAGCACGTGTAGCAGGGGTACCAAGTCCACAGTCCTTCATGGCCTGCCGCATTTCATCGTCTTCAATTTCCTTTCCCGAAGTTTCCATGGCCTTCAATAAGGAGGCTTCGGTATGTATGGGTCTTGCTTTGGTAAAACGTTCGGCAAGTTCGAGGGTCAGAATCTGCAATAATTCCTCAGCTAACAGCTTCGGTAACTGCGCATTTTCATTATCCTGATCGTCATTGTTTTTATCTTCATCGGGCGCTTCGATCTGCTCCGCGGAAAGACGCCAGCCGTATTGCTTGATCACAGTACCTTTGGCGATAAGTTCAACCCCCTGCGCATCAATTGTCACGGTGGTAATATCTTTTACACATACTTCCGAGAAACTTTCCACCATGCGCTTGGCGATCATATTGTAAACATTCTGTTGCTCTTTGAGCATGGGACCCGGCTTTTCATCCGTCACCAATAGGGCGTGGTGATCGGTTACCTTTTTGTCATCGACAGAACGTTTGTTCAATTTTGCGCCGATCAGATTTTTTGCGATCGACGCGATGGATTCATCTGCGGTATCCGACAAATGTTGAAAAAGTGCGCCAATTTCTTCAAAAACATCCTCACCGATGTAACGGGAACCCGTACGCGGATAAGTGATGACCTTCTTTTCGTAAAGTGTTTGCGCAATACTCAATGTCTGATCGGCCGAATAACCATACTTCTTATTTGCATCCTGTTGCAGCGATGTCAAATCAAATAGCAAGGGCGGTTGCTCTTTTGTTTCTTTGGCTTCCACCTTTGCCACGCGAGCATTGGAACCAACGGTCAATCGCGCAATGGTTTGCTCGGCGACATCCTTTTTATCGATCTTATTCGATGTTGCCTTAAAACTGATATTATCTTTTTCAAAACCGGCCTGAATTTTATAGAATGCCTGGGGTTTAAAGTCTTTATTTTCCAGATACCGCGAACAGATCATGGCCAAGGTTGGCGTCTGTACGCGGCCCAAAGAAAGTAATCCTTTATTCCCGGCTGCCAAGGTGATGGCCTGCGTCGCATTGATACCGATCAGCCAGTCCGATTCCGAACGTGAACGGGCAGACATGTACAGACTATCGTATTCTGTACCTGCCTTCAAATTGGCAAAACCTTCTTTAATGGCTTTATCCGTTTGGCTCGATATCCAAAGGCGTTTAAAAGGTACTTTAGAACCTAAAAAATAGTATATATTACGAAAGATCAATTCACCCTCCCGTCCCGCATCGGTAGCCACAATGATTTCTTCGGCTTGTTCCAACAGGGATTTTATGGTGTTGAGTTGCTTAACTGCTCCGGTATCATCCATCTGCTTGCCATCACGCTTCACTTTCTTCGATTCTAGCTTAAATGTGGATGGAATGATCGGCAAATTTGAAATTGTCCAGGAATTGTATCCGTACGCCTGTGGCGTACAGAGTTGAACCAAATGGCCAAAAGCATACGTAAAAGCATAGCCATTGCCGGCGATATAACCGTCTTTGACTTCCTTCGCCCCCATCACTCGAGCCAGATCACGCGCCACGGAGGGCTTTTCAGCAATTACAACCTTCATTTTAGATATGAGATGTTAAATTTTCGATCCGAGACTTTAGGATAATACACGCGGATATTACAGCTTGTCTCAATTTAATATTGATGTTTTAACCTTTTACCTGAAACGTCCCTATTCTATGGATGGTATTGTTATTCCCTTGATTTTACGGTACAGCTCTATGGCATAAACGTCAGTCATACCTGAAACAAAATCCAATACACAACGGATTTTGGAATACGAATCTTGTTTGTCCGTATAAAATTGTTCAGGAATTAATGCGACCAGCTTTTTATCGTAATTGTTCTTGTTCTTCTTTAGGTATGCCGGAACAAATTCTTTTAATAGGGCATCCATCACCCGGTAACCAGCAATCTCAATTTGCACAACCGTGGGCGCATTATAGATTTTTGCAATGGAAATCTTCGAGATTTTTTTCATTTGTGTAACAATGTCCTCATCTAAAGCATCCATTAACGCTGATCCGAAAGTTCCTGACAGAAATTTGTCCTGCTCACGTACAAAGACATCAACACATCCTTTAATCAAGGTATTGATCGCTTTAGCACGCAACAATGCTACACGGCTTGGGGTATCCAGCAATCCATCGAGCCTGTCGCGAAGATTTTCTTTGCCACAGAGCGGCAATAGTAATTCTTCCACTTCTTGATAGGACAATATCTTAAGATGATGTGCATCTTCCAAGTCAATAATATTGTAACAAATATCATCCGCAGCCTCCACGAGATAAACCAAAGGATGTCTTAGGTAGCCCTTTGAATTGGAAGGATCTTTTAATAATCCCAATTCATTAGCAACCTTCTCAAATGCTTTTTGTTCTTCCGTAAAAAAGCCATATTTCTTGCGATGATGGCTTTTCTTGAGGTGGCCATCAATTGCCAGACAGGGGTATTTTACAATGGAAGCCAGGGAAGTATAGGTCAATGCAAAACCTTTGGGATCCTTTCCTTGAAAGGCATGTGTCAGAATCCGTAGCGCATTGGCATTTCCTTCAAAGTGGGTCAGATCGGCCCATTCTTCGGCTGTTACCTGCTCTTGGTATTTACGTCCATCGCCATCTGTGAAATATGTGGAAATAGCGGATTCACCAGAGTGACCAAAGGCCGGGTTGCCCAGGTCATGTGACAAACATGCCGCAGAGATAATATTTCCTACTTCTTGCAAAAAAGGGTAATCATTATCCAGGTTTGGGTTTTCCTCTTTCAACTGTGCATAAAACATACGTCCCAAAGAGCGTCCTACACTGGCAACTTCTAAACTATGTGTCAACCTATTGTGCACGAATACAGCGCCAGGAAGTGGAAAAACCTGCGTTTTATTCTGTAATCTCCGAAATGGGGATGAAAAGATCAAACGATCATAATCCCGTTGAAATTCCGACCGGGCCACCAGGTAACTATCTACGCTCCGATCTTCGTAACCCCAGCGCTTTGCAGAGAGCAAATCTTTCCAATTCATTTTTTCAGACATAGCGCAAACTTAGATAAATTTGCCTTTAAATACAATTATAATCATAGGAGACCGGCTCAGAAATTCCCCGAATGACTGTGCACATATCCCTATATTTTACTGCTGTTATTTACCTGTCCAGGAGTCATTTTTGCAACAGTATCCTGGATTGCATTTCAAAATGACAAATTTTACAAACAGCTGTTGTCAAAGTCATTTTTATACTGGTTATATTCTGTATCTTTAACCTAAATACCAATAGGGATTCATCATGACGAAATATCAAACACTTATTCCAAAACATTTTGAAGGTACAATTGACGGCAAAAACACGCATTTGCTCTTATTAAAAAACGAAGGGGGCATGCAAGTACTCTTAACGGACTACGGTGCGCGTATTGTCAGCATTTTGGTACCTGATAACAAGGGAAATTTGGTGGATGTTGCACTGGGCTTCGATTCCATTCAGGCCTACCTGGATTCTGATGAGAAATACCATGGCTGCACAGCGGGGCGTTTCGCCAATCGCATTGCTGAAGGCAAATTTGAAATAAACGGAAAACACTATACGCTTCCACAAAACAATGGCAATAATTGTCTTCATGGTGGTATTTCGGGCTTTCATGATAAGGTTTGGGACAGAAGGGTCACTTATCAATCGCACGTCGAATTTTATTATGTTTCCCAAGATGGTGAAGAAGGATTTCCAGGGAATCTAAAAGTTATGGTTTCTTATACCCTAACCAGAAATAACGAGATTATTATCAAATATCATGCGCAATCGGATGCCGATACGCACGTCAACCTGACCAATCATACGTACTTCAATCTGGATGGGGAAGGCAGTGGCGACGTATTGCAGCAGATCCTTCAAATCAATTCAGATGAGGTCTTATTTGTAGACGACAACCAGATACCGAATGCAATAGTACCTGTGGAGGGCACCGCCTTCGACTTCCGCATACCCAAACCTATTGTGCAAGATATTACCGCAAATAACGAACAATTGATCGCTGCCAAAGGATATGATCATTGTTATGTCAACAACCAGCCTATTTCGCAGCCTTGTGCAACAGTCTATTCTAAAAACACGGGCATTCAGCTGGATGTCTTTACAACGGAGCCGGGCGTACAACTCTATACAGCAAACTGGATGACCGGAAATGATTTTGGCAAAAGAGGTTACAAGTATCTTCCTTATGCCGGATTCTGTCTGGAAACTCAGCATTTTCCGGATACACCCAATCAAGCGGAATTTCCTTCAACTTTGTTAAAAGCAGGCGAATCATTCGACTCCGAGACACATTTTAAGTTCTCCATAAAAAAATAAGAACATAAAACGGCCGATAAGCACATGCTTACCGGCCGTTTTATGTTGATGTGCTATTTCCTCTGTAGGGCTACAGCATATTTTTTATTTTAAAAGGTCATCCAATGCTGATTCGACTTTTTCAAAACCAAAAGTTGCTTTGACCTCACCGAACATCCGTTGAATCTGATCATTGCAGAGATTTCCAATACTTCCTTCATGGGTATGATTTACCTCTTTTGATGGCTTGAAGCGCCCTTCATCAATATCAATCCCGATAGTCCTGTAAGCCTCGCGGAAAGGAACTCCTTTAAGAACTTCATTGTTCACGACTTCAACAGAGAACAAATAATCGTATTTTGGATCGTCCAGGATATTGTCTTTAACAGAAATGTTTTCCAACATGAAAGTTGCGATTTCAAGACATTCATTGAGCGATTTAAACGCCGGGAATAAATTTTCCTTTAACAACTGAAGATCTCTATGGTAACCCGATGGCAGGTTGGTCGTCATCAGCGCAATTTCATTTGGCAAGGCCTGTATCTTATTACAACGTGAACGGATCAACTCAAAGACATCGGGATTTTTCTTGTGTGGCATGATGCTCGATCCCGTAGTCAAATGTGCCGGAAAAGAGATAAAGCCAAAATTTTGGTTGATATATAGACATACATCCATTGCAAACTTGGCCAACGTCGCCGCGATGGAACTCATGCCCTGTGCCAAGATACGTTCGGTTTTACCTCTACCCATCTGAGCATAAACCACATTGTAATTGAGGTCTTCAAATCCTAACAATTGCGTCGTCATCGTTCTATTCAATGGAAAGGATGATCCATACCCTGCAGCAGATCCTAAAGGATTCTTATTACAAACCTTCCATGCTGCACGCATCATCTCCAGATCATCCACAAGACTTTCGGCGTAAGCACCAAACCATAATCCAAACGATGAAGGCATGGCAATCTGCAAGTGCGTGTATCCAGGGATCAGAATATGCTTATACCGCTCGCTGAGTTGGATCAATTCATTAAAAAGAGCCTCCGTATTCTGGATGATATGCTGAATCTCTGAGCGGAAGTATAATTTTAGATCGACCAAAACCTGATCGTTACGGGATCTGCCGGAGTGAATTTTTTTACCAGCCTCTCCAATACGCTGTGTAAGCAACATTTCAACCTGCGAATGCACATCTTCTACCGAGTCTTCAATACGAAAGTCACCGGCTAAAATTTCTTTATAGATATTTTTCAGTTCTTTTTGTACAAGCGCTAGATCCTCATCGGTCATCAGGTTTATGCTATTCAACATGCGTGTATGGGCCAATGAACCCAAAACATCCGCAGCAGCAAGTTGCAGGTCCATTACGCGGTCATTGCCCACTGTAAACGATTCTACAAAAGAATCGACATCTATATTTTTTTGCCAGATTTTCATTCGTATAATTTCTTTTTGATCCTGTTATTTTCAAAAGCCTTTGGTCGGTTTAGTGTTGATTGAAGCTTCTGATAATTCTATCACATACAATTTTTACAAAAATACCAATTGCAAATGGTTATATCAATGCAAAGATTGCATACATTTTGCTCAGAAAATTGGATGAAAAACAAAAAATCAGGTGGAAAAAAAAGACTGTTACAAAAAAAATAAAATGTTAAAAGTTTGTTAAATCGCGATAAACACACATTATAAGTAACCACTCACTTTATTTTTAAAAGTTATTTTGTCAGTTTTTTAAGTATTCCTATGTTTGTAGTGTAAGGGAGATGAAAAAATAGAAGATGGTAAGGTTAGTAAATACTTACCGCTTTAAATACACCGAAATTTCAAACCAAATATGATAGACCCCAAAGTCTTAAAACTTGAAAGAAATTACCTAACCAATTGTGAATCGAAATTTAAAGGCACGTCAAACCAAGATGTGCCTTTTTTCTTATGTCGAGTCAAGTTTCTCTTTTAATTGAAATTTTGGCTATTTTTGTTTAACATAATTGAGAATATTCAACATAAAACGTATACGATGGGAACAGAAAGCAAGAGACAGCAACGTTTTGCTGGGGTGATTCAACAGGATTTAGCAGCATTATTTCAACGCGAAGGTAATTCATGGGCTCCTGGAGCGTTTATCACGGTTACACGGGTTCGTGTTACACCTGATTTGGCAATTGCCCGTGTTTACATAAGCTTTTTGAACACAAAAACGGCACAGGAAAATATGAAGTCCATTCGTTCCAAAACATCTGAAATACGCTACAAACTGGGAGCAAAAATTAAGAACCAGGTAAAGATTGTTCCTCAATTGGAGTTCTTCCTCGATGATACCAACGAATATGTTGAACACATGGACAAACTATTTGACGAGATCGGCAAAGAACCGCGTCAGCCAGAATAATGCTATCTATCGCAGCCTGTTAAACAACCATGGTATTTGAACTGGATACGAACAGACTGGAGTTTCCACACCCAAGTTATGCAGAAGAAGATGGTTTACTCGCCGTAGGTGGAGATCTTTCGCCAGATCGTTTGCTACTGGCCTATAGTAACGGAATTTTCCCCTGGTTCAGTGATGACAGCCCTATACTTTGGTATGCCCCAGACCCCAGATTTGTGATCGATCCCTCCAAGGTCAAGATCAGCAAAAGCATGGCGAGTGTACTCCGGAAAAAAACATTTTCCTTATCGATAGACCGCAGCTTTAAAGAAGTCATTCAGCTTTGCGCGACTATCAATAGAAAAGATCAGGCTGGAACCTGGATAACCCAGGGCATGATCCAAGCATATAGTAAACTTGCGGAGCTAGGTTATGCACATTCGGTGGAAGTATGGCAAGGTGGTATACTCGTTGGCGGGCTTTATGGCGTGTTAATCAATGGTGTCTTTTGTGGAGAAAGCATGTTTTCAAAAGTCCCCAACGCTTCGAAAGCGGCCCTGATTTATCTCGCCCAAGAAATTGAACTACGTTTAATTGATTGCCAATTTCACACGGATCATTTGGAAAGCATGGGCGGTGAATACCTTTCCTTGACAGATTATTTAGCAATACTAACAAAAGACCAAAGACATGAGTAGTCCCTATCGTAAACATTTTGACATCGCTTCAGCCGTAACTTACCTCACGACACCAGGATCCGGCTTACTTTCACGTGAAACAAAGGCTTGGCGCTCCAAAAGAGACCAAGATTTCTTTGACGCGAACAGTACCTTACGCGAACAGCAAGGTGCAACTTTAGATGCCTGTCGGGATACGCTCGGTAAATTCTTTAATTGCCCTTCCCAAAATGTGTTCTTATCAAGTTGTTTTTCCTTTGCCTTCAATGCGCTATTGGCAGGTTTACCGAAACAATCGAAAGTGCTGCTATTGGACAATGATTATCCTTCGGTTAATTTTCCTACAATTATAAGCGGTTTTGAACATCAATTTGTCAGGATGGACGAACAGCTGGAAACGAATTTATTGGACACAATAGCAACATTTAAACCAGATGTCCTTATTCTTTCCATTGTTCAATATATTTCGGGATTAAAAATAGACCTATCTTTCATACAGGAATTGAAGCATCAGCATCCCGACTTGTTGATTGTAGGCGACGGCACCCAGTTCTTGGGAACAGATCTTTTTGATTTTACGCTTTCGGGCTTTGACGCCGTATTATCCAGTGGATACAAATGGCTTATGGCTGGCTTCGGCAATGGTTTTGTTCTCTTAAGTGACAGACTCAAAGCGATACTTTATGCGGATATCCAAAAAAATTACAGCTTCCTCAACAACCAATGGATGAATAAATCTGTGGTACAACTTTGTTTTGAACCAGGGCATCTGGACACCCTGTCGCACGGAACGCTACAGCAGTCCCTTCTTCAATTGGAGGAATGGGGATTTTCCGAAACAGTGGCCTATACCCAAAAGTTAATTGCAGATGCCCGCGCTGAACTTGCCGACCGTAAACTGTTATTGGACAGCATCATCAATAGACGTCCGCAGAGCAATATTTTCAATATTCAGATCAACCCCGACAATTATCAGACCCTCCTGGATGAGGGCATAAAATGCTTTCCCCGAGGATCGGGGATCCGTGTTGGATTTCATTTATACAATGATCACTCGGATCTTGAGAAGCTATTATATATTATCGACACAAAAGTAAAGTAAACATGAAATTTAGAATAGGCGACTTAGTACGGTTTGTCGATGAGCCCATTGAGGGGCATATCACATCCATGCAGCCCAACGATATTGTAGGCGTTACAGATGACACTGGTTTTGAGATTCCGGTGCCCATGGATAAAATCACCCTCGTCTTCGGTAATATGCGTCGAGCAGATGATGAACTTGACAAGCATGCGACACCACTGACACCACATCGATTTATCGAAAAAGGAATACTTTTGGCAATTTCGGGAGACCACAAAGATGGACTTGCCAAATTACATATCATCAATGAAACGAGTTTTGAGCTCCTAGTGTCCGTAGCTGAAGCTACAGCGAATAAAGTGAAAGGTATTTTCAGCAATAAAATACCGCCACACGATTCGATGCAGTTTTATACAGGCAACTTTGCAAATGTTGGGAAATGGCCTACCTTCCGTTTTCAGATCATACGGCATAGTGCCAGTTTGCAGGAACTGACCTCACCAATCAACAGAGAACAGCGTGTACGTCCTGTAGATCTTACTAATCCAAAAGTCCTGAACGAAATTTTGGATGAAAAAATATGGTCCTACGAACTGGATAAGATTGAAGAGGATTTAGGACTGGACAAGTTGAAAAATCATTTCATACCACATCGTCCAAATAAAAAATAAGCTAGATGAATTTCATCTAGCTTATTTTTTATATACCAAACGGCTTTATTTTATTCAGCTGTCGCAGAAACCTTCCTGGTGCTCAACAATAATAATACGATGCCGACCAAATAGACAATCCAGCCCCAGCGCATGTGCAGGGATTTAGAAAGCAATTTATCGGCAAATCCCCAGCCGAAATAATTATTGATCTTAAACCAGACCGCTGTTATACTCAACAGGTACCAACAGGCGGCCACTCGGGTCATCCACTGATAAGCTCGAACCGCACGGACAAAAAACAAGAGGGCAGTCACCCCGAGAATAAGTAATGTGATAAAGAACAAATAGGCATCTACCTGATATAAGTTCCAATTTCCCTTAATAGGCACTTTTAAGAATGGTGTCATGCTGGACAAAAAAGAAATGACTAGTCCAACAATGGCAAAGTATTTTTTGATAATAATCATGGTTCAAATTACTTTAAAACTGCTACGAATATAAGTTGAATATTGACACATATATAACTTGTATTTCACTTTTTGAAAAATTATTCTATTTTTAAGCGCAATTAACACTTAGAACAAATAAAAAACAAGACTAATCCAAAGATCATCAATCATTTAAATCTGGTTTTCACTTGTTTAAAAGAGATGAATATAATTTTTAGCATTTAAGCCGAATAATAAACATGAAAAGAGAAGTTGAAGAAATCGCAGCAGAACAACCTGCACAGCCTAATAAAAAGAAAAAGATCTATATCATTATTGGCGTCGTGCTATTGGTTGTCCTAGCGGGTGGCGGATATTACAACTATAGCCATCGACAAGCTATCGACGGCCTGCAGGTGGATAGTACCGCGACAGCTGTTGTAGGGTTTGACAATGCAGATCCCAAAGATCTGGAAGATGCTGATGGTTGGAGTTCACTGGAAGACTATCAACACTGGAACAATGCAATCTTCACGATTCCCGAATACGATAATATCCCGTTACGCTATAGAAGGGGTATTACAAAGATATTCATGGGTAATAACTACCTTGAACCTGTAGATGATAAACCTATATACAAGTTTACACGCATAAAAGATCGTGCTAAATCTGTTTTCTGTTATGGTAACTTTACCGATCGCAACGATTCAGACAGTTGGAATAAAGAAATGGCTTTTTTGGTAGAAAAGAACGACTACCAGAGCAGTGCCATCTGGATCATTTCAGCAAAAGGCGATATTTTATTCTGGAAGGAATATTCAAGCGAACTGCCACTCATCAACAGCTTCAAAAAGGGACAAAAAATTTTTATGGATGAGATGAAGTTAGTACCTGCTCCTGCTGATGGAATTATTGTCAAGAATAAAAATTCCAAGTACGCATTAATTTACAATAAAAGCAGCAAGACCTTCGACAGCTATTACCAATACAGTGATAGTGAAATTCAGGAAGCTACCACTTCTGAAGAGGAGCCTTATGTGGAAGAATTGCAAGATGTCACCATCGACTCTGCAACTACAAATACAGGTATTAAAGAGTAGTTTATCGTATTTTATCGCTTAAAATTTTCGTCACGACAGATCGTGACGAAAATCATTCGATATTGATACGCAAAACAAACACCTGAATTACAGACATATAACCATCAAAATCAGCTATTTAAAATCTTTCTAAATTAATCCCTTTGACAGATTTTTGACACAAGCACAAAGCTTTTAAGCTACATTTGTACCGTTAAATATAAGCGAGGGATTAGAGCTTTGAAAAATCTTAAAGTATTAGCGTTTACTCATAAACATGTCGAACTAAAAGATCTAGGTAATCTAGTGATCTGCAATGAGGATTTAGAAAGTCGCCTCATCAATCTAAAGCATAGCCTAGACATTCCAGAGATCTTTTATATTGGTACTTGTAACCGAGTAGAGTTTGTATTTTATGGTGCTCACGAATTGACCCATGAATTCATTGCTGATTTTATGGGAAAATTGAACTTCTGTGTTCCTCAGGAGAGACTACAATGTTATTTAGGACAGGTCAACAAATACGAGGGTATGGATGCTTTAAACCACCTGCTTCGGATGTCATGTTCACTTGAAAGTCTTGTTGTTGGTGAAAAAGAAATTTTGGCACAGGTACGTCGGGCCTATGATCGTTGTAGAGAAGCTGGTTTTACTGGAGATTTTCTACGTCTGATGATGGATCGTCTCGTAAAAACGGCTAAAGAAGTATACACCTATACTAAAATTTCCAGAAACCCAATTTCCGTTGTCTCGCTTGCCTATCGCAAATTGCGCGAACTAAAACTGGTTGAAAACCCTAGAATCGTCATTATCGGTTCTGGAGAAACCAATCAGAACTTAGCGAAATATTTCCAAAAGAACCAAAAAGCTAAGTTCGTTATTTTCAACCGCACAATAGAGAACGCAAAGGCCTTAGCCGAAGAATTAAATGCTGAAGCTTATCCCCTAGCTGATATTGATCAGTACAAAGAAGGCTTTGATATTTTAATTACTTGCACAGGTGCTCCGACCTCCATTATTGACAACACACTTTATCAATCCTTATTAAACGGAGAAACGGATAAGAAAATAATCATTGACTTAGCCGTTCCGAATGATATTGATGCTGAAGTTCTCCAAAACAATCCGATTCATTATATCGAAGTAAGCAGCTTACAAGCTATTGCGGAGAAAAACATCCAAGAGCGTTATAACGAATTGGAGAGTGCCGAAAAGATTATACAGGACAATATCCAAGAATTTTTACCTTTAATCAAACAGCGACGTGTAGAGGTTGCTATGCGTGAGGTTCCTGAAAAGATTAAAGAAATTAAATCATTTGCGCTAAATGAGGTTTTTGCTCAAGAGGTTCAAGCCCTAACCCCCGAAGCGAGAGAAGTATTGGAAAAAGTCATCAACTACATGGAAAAGAAATACATCAAGGTTCCAATGGTTATGGCGAAAGAAATTTTGGTTAAAACTCCAGAAACGGAAAAAAACTAATACTAAGCTTCCCTTCGAACAGAGTTATATTCTATTACTTTTTGTTGCTTCCCTAGGTTTTGACCAAAGCCTATTAGCGGAATGAATCTGCGCCCATCCCGAGCTATCCTTTGACTGTTTCCTTTAAATTTCGGTTTATCAATTATTTCCTGACATATAATGACAGTAACGTGTCAACATATTCCTTCTATTTATTTATTTTTGCTCTGATTAATGGTATTAAACACATTTTTCCGAAATTGTTTATTTCCGGGGCTCAATTGAATTAAAACACATGCTGTGCTAGTTGAATACGTCGCTACTGGGGGAACATTTTGTGATTGTTTTAATAGGTAAAGTAAAATTAACGTGAATAGAAAACTAATTATTGGTACCCGGGGAAGTGTTCTTGCCATGTGGCAGGCAAATTTTGTAAAAGATCGATTGGCAGAAATCGGAATTGAAGCAGAATTAAAAGTCATTAAAACACAAGGGGATATCATTCAACACCTTCGTTTGGATAAATTAGAAGGCAAAGGATTTTTCACCAAAGAGCTTGAAGAGGAGCTTTTAAGCGGGACCATTGATTTAGCTGTACACTCACACAAAGATTTACCTACGGTCAACCCTCCGGGATTGATCATTGCAGCGGTTTCTGAGCGTGAAGATCCCGCTGAATTATTGATTATCCACAAAGATTGTGTGGATATCAAAAAACGTCTTTCATTAAAACACAATGCGACTGTTGGGACATCATCCAACCGTAGAAAAGCGCAGATCTCGGCGCTACGTCCGGATCTAGAATTTGACGATCTCCGTGGTAATTTACAGACAAGAATCCAGAAGCTACGTGATGAGCAATACGATGCTATCGTACTTGCAAAGGCAGGTATTAGCCGTATTGAAATGGATATTACATATTTTCATGTGGAAGAGATTCCTCCTGTTGAAATTATCCCGGCACCGGCGCAAGGAGTACTTGCTATTCAGATCCGTGAAGTTGACAAGGAACTTTTTGACGCTTTACAGCCCTTAAACAATGAAGAAGTAGCAAAAACAATCTCCGTAGAACGTTTGGTATTAAATAAATTTGACGCGGGATGTCATGCGCCATTAGGATGTTATTGCCGTAAAAGCGGTGATGAATACGAAGCTTGGGCCTCTATTGCTGACACAAGCGAAGATTTTCCTGACCGTGTTTACCTTAGAGATACCGATGCGACACGGTTAGCGGAGCGTATTTTCAGCAAATATGCAAAGGATAGAAAATTGCCACAATCTGTATTTATCTCCCGGGAGGTAGACGAAAATTCCTATTTCGCAAGAGCAATGGCCAAGCACAATATTACTATTGAGGGCCGCTCTTTGATCAAAATATTCCCCATCATCAACAAATTGGATCCTTTTATCCTAAAACACGTGGATTGGATTATATTTTCAAGCAAGAATGGTATTGAGCACTTTTTCAATTTAGAGCCACGTTTGAGCAAAAAGACCAAGATTGGTGTAATTGGCCGTGGCTCGGAAGAGATTTTGCGCAAATATGACCGCGTTGCTGATTTCTCTGGCGACAGTGAGGGCATCAATATGGAGGAAATTGCGAAGAAATTTGCTGAATTGGCCAATGGTGGTACCGTGCTTATACCACGTGCGAAGGAATCTTTGGAGACGATCCAAAAAGCATTAAGCCCGGAGACAAAAATTATCAATATACCGGTATATGAAACGGTCTTAGAAGAAAATGTAGATCCATCCAATGCGGAGGTATTGGTCTTTACCAGTCCGAGCAATGTGGAAGCATATTTTGCAGACAACCTACTGGAACCAGGCCAAAAAGTAATCTGTATTGGCCGCTCTACCGGTGCAAAGTTTGATGAGATGAATGTCCCTTATGCACTTCCTTATTCTCCAGATGAAATAGGTCTTTCTGAAGCCGTTTTTGGATTGGAGTATTAGAATCGTATAAAGTAGTTTGTATTTCAACGTCGGTAAACGATTCCACTGACTTTGAAATAAACAACATAGATCATAAATAATCTTAATATAATGTTACAACGTCCGAGAAGAAATCGTAAATCTGCCGTGATTCGCGACATGATTCAAGAGACACGTTTAGACGCGTCAAATTTGATTTTCCCACTTTTTATCGTCGATGGGCAAAATCAAAAAACTGAGGTTAAATCGATGCCAGGCATCTATCGCTATTCAATAGACAATCTATTGAAGGAAGTGGAAAGTTGCCTGAAGTTGGGCTTACGTTCATTTGATCTTTTCCCTAACATTGAAGAGTCATTAAAAGACAAATATGCTACAGAAAGCTACCGTGATGGAAGTTTATACTTACGTGCAATTGCTGCGGTAAAGAAAAATTTTCCGGAGGCTTGTATCGTAACGGATGTTGCCATGGACCCTTACAGCAGTGACGGGCACGATGGAATTGTCGAAAACGGTGAGATCCTAAACGATGAGACATTAGAGGTATTGGGCAAAATGGCCTTGGCACATGCACAATCAGGTGCAGATATCATTGCACCATCAGATATGATGGATGGCCGCATCGGTTACATCCGTGAGCTATTGGACCATAATGGTTTTACTAACGTTTCTTTGATGTCGTATACGGCAAAATATGCTTCGGCCTATTATGGTCCTTTTAGAGATGCCTTAGGCTCGGCACCCAAGCATGGCGATAAAAAGACCTACCAGATGAATCCTGCCAATGCAAAAGAGGCGCTTATTGAAGCACAGCTCGACGCACAGGAAGGAGCGGATTTTCTGATGGTGAAACCAGGACTTCCCTACTTAGATATCGTTAAACTTCTTGCAGACAACTTCGATCTACCAATTGCAGTATATAATGTCAGTGGAGAATATGCGATGTTAAAGGCGGCAATTCAAAACGGCTGGTTAGACGAACGTGTCATCCTAGAAACGTTATTGAGCTTCAGACGTGCTGGCGCTACAGCAATCTTATCCTACCACTCCAAAGAAGTATTGGAGAAAGGTTTTATTTCGCATTCAACTATTTAGACTATGCAAGCACCTGATATTTCAAGAGCAAAATCTGCTGAGCTATTTGAAAAAGCAAAACAATATTTCCCTGGAGGCGTAAACTCTCCTGTTAGGGCTTTCAAATCCGTATATGGTACCCCATTATTTATTGAGCGTGGCGATAAAGCACACCTGTGGGATGCTGACGGAAATGAATTCATCGATTTTTGTTGTTCATGGGGCCCCTTAATTTTAGGGCACAATAATGATCAAGTTCGTGAAGCTGTAGCGGCACAACTCGGGAAAGGCTTAAGTTTTGGCGCTCCCACTGCGTTGGAGAACCAACTGGCTGAGTTGATTATCGAAAACAATAGGTTTATTGAGAAAATTCGCTTTGTCAGTTCCGGAACTGAGGCCGTAATGTCTGCAATCCGTTTGGCTAGAGGCTACACGAAACGTGATAAGATCATCAAATTTGATGGCTGTTATCATGGCCACTCCGATTCTCTTTTGGTTAAAGCGGGTTCTGGTTTGGTCACTTTTGGTGAGACATCATCGGCTGGTGTACCTAAAGCATTTGCAGACGAAACCATTGTTATCGAATTAAACGATAAGCAAGCTTTAGAAGCTGCTTTTGCAGAATTTAAAGATCAGATTGCCGCAGTTATCATTGAGGGTATACCTGCAAACAATGGCTTATTGTTGCAATCTAAGGAATATGTTCACTTCTTACGTAATATCACCAAAGAACATGGTGCAATGTTGATTATGGATGAAGTGATCACGGGATTCCGTATTGGTTTTGAAGGTGCTTCGGCTTACTATGACGTACAACCAGATATTATTACCTACGGCAAAATTATTGGTGGCGGAATGCCTGTTGGTGCCTATGGAGCCTCAAAAGAATTGATGGCCTGTATATCTCCTGATGGTGCAGTTTACCAAGCCGGAACTTTATCCGGAAATCCAGTTGCTATGGCTGCCGGCATTGCCGCATTAGGTATCTTGGCACAAAAGGATTTCTACACAAATTTAAATGCCAAAACAGAAGCTTTCGTCAATGATATGCGTACTTATATTGCGGAGAAAGGATATAAAGTTCAACTTTTCCATGTGGCTTCTATTTTTTGGTTTGCCTTCACAGAACAGCACGAAATTAAAAAAGCGAGTGAAATCGATCCTAAATCGATGGAATCTTATAAAATTATGCACCGCGAATTGTTAAATCGTGGCGTATATTTTGGTCCTTCAGGCTATGAAGTAGGCTTTGTTTCTGATGCACATACAGCAGCGGATCTTGACCAGGCAAAAAAACATATTTTCGATGCTTTAGACATTGTCTTTAGTGCATAAAATCAAACTACTATAAAAAAGCCCTCCAGTATATTACTAGAGGGCTTTTTTTATAGGTTAGTGGAAGTATATTCTCGAATCAACGTGCTTATTAGAGTTTGTTTGCCAGCTTCTTATCTTTAGATTTCATCTTATTTAGTCCGGCAATAAGTTCATCCAATGAAAACTTACCTTTGATATCCATAAAAACACTTTCATCTTCGTTATCATGAACGAGTAGAGAAACCCGCTGAATAACATTATTCTTATCAATACGCGCATTCAGCGAAATCTCCTGTCCATCCGTGTTAATAACCAGTAATTCCTCAAATTTGTTCTTCTTCAAAAACTTATGGTAATCGTCCAAAATCCGTGCATTCTTCGTTTTGTCATTATTTGAAAGTGTCAGCATTCTGAACTTCTTTAATTTCTTTACAATTTCAGCCATTGCACGAGACTCTTCATCATTATCGTCCTTTAAGGCTTTTTTCATAAAGGGTTTTGTTAACCACATCGGTAAATTAATGGCAACAATCTCAGCGTCGTCCGATACATTAGACCGGCTGACGAAATCCATATTGGAGGCTTTTTTTATCATGCATGACTGCATGGAGAAAAGAACGCCAACTAGGCACAACAAGGTTAGTAATCTTTTCATAATCTTCTACTTTTTGTTGTTATCACCTTTATTCTTACTCACTTTATTGTTCCCTTCGTTGACCAAGCTAGTCACGTCTTTCAACGGTATAGCCCCGTCAAGGATCATAAATAGATTTTGCCCATCTCCGTTGATCGTTAGTAACAGATTGTTTAAGATGTCGGCATTTGCAGACATATTTTCGACCATGAACCGGATATCCTGACCTTCATTATTGAGCGACATGAGTTCTTCATACTTTAAATTTGAAACTGCCCCTTGAATAATACCTGTTAAGGCTTTATCCTCCCCATCTTCAACAATCAGCATCCGCAACGATTTAACATTCTTAAGTAGTGGTGTAATTGTCTGCATATCCTCATCGTCTATTTTCAAATTACCCAATAGCTTGAACATCGGCGCCCCGATTTTGAGTGTTGTCACACCTTTCTTTCCTTGATATTGTTCAAAAAGTTTATCCAATTTTGAAATTTGTGCATTTGCCATACTTGCTACAAGTAGAAGGCAAGCTATTAAAAAACCTTTCATTTTATTTTAGTTAATCGTTATTGACATTTGTTTTATATTCATTGCTTTATCTACACCATTTTCCAGATTATTTGCCAGTAAGCCTAAAGATTTTAGGGTCAGTTCAACAGCTTCCTGTTCGTTCGCGACAGGTTTCCCATTCAAAACCACATAATCTGCCTGATAGGGTTCACTTTCGACTGATTGCAGACTTTCAGCAACTATTTTCTTCTTTTCAGTCCATGCCTTCGCTCGTTTTTTAACTTTAGAATGTTTGAGCGTTTCTGCGATCTGTAACGTCTTACCGCTTTCCACCGAAGGGGTCCCATCATTAGCATTGGAAACTACCGTTTCTTCATTTTGTTGTTCGATCAGCTTCTTGTCCGCGGATTTTAGCTCTTTCATTTCCTTTTCGGCAAGTACAGGTACTCGCGTTGTTGGTTCCTGATTTAGGAATAGTGCAATTCCAATAGCCATTAACAACATGGCTGCTGCTGCATATTTTATCCAGCTATTATTCCACCATACAATACGTTTCTTATCCTCATTGATCTCACTTTGGAAGTCCTCAAAGGACCAGTCCATTGTTCTATTCTTTTCTTGATTCAATGATTGAAAAAAAACATCATCCGAGCTTTTCAATGCTCTTTCTTCCTCTAATGACGACTGGCCATTAAAGTACTTCTCTTCCAATTCTTTTAATTTCTTATCTTTCATCACTGTGCATCTTATTTTCAAAGACGATGAAACATTCGGGTTTATTTTTTACCTGAATAAATCCGCGTGGTTTCATAATCGAATAATTTTGTCAATTGTTCTTTTACCTTCTGTCTAGCACGCATCAGATTAACTCTTACCGCAGACTCGCCCATCTCCAATACTTCACCGATTTCATCGATGTCATAATCCTCAACATCGCGCAGATGCATAACAAGCCGTTGTTTTTCGGGAAGGGAATTGATCATTTCAAGGATAATTTCTTTCGTATTCCCAACAGTATGTTCCGTCATGGTAACAACCTGATGCTGCTCAACAAAGTCTGCCCTAACCTTATCTTTTTTTAGACGATTGAGCGCTTCATTTTTAACACTCTGCATGCAGAAGGCTTCCATATTTTTATATTGAAGCAGCTGATCTTTTAATTGCCACAACCGCATCATCACATTTTGTACCGCATCAAAAGCCTCATCATCATCAACCAAGATCCGTTTCGCAAAGCGAAATAGCTTATCCTTATGGATGAAAACGGTATTTTTAAATTGCTCTTGGTTCATGTTATCGTCAATATTGAGACTTACGCTATTTTAATCTTCTAATCGGCTTTTGCCCCATCTCCGTATCACCTGTGCCTTTTATATTATCAAGACATTTCAGCTTATCGATTTATTACATCTAATATGACTATTTTTTTAAAAATATTTAATTCACTGTGTATTAAACTTCAATGAGTAGCCCAAACGGCCTATTTTTAACCTTATTACAAACAAAATAGGAACATAGACTGTTACTTAAGATGCTGAATGATTAAAAAATTAAACAAAAAAATTATGAAGTATTACAGAATTATCGGTATTACTGCTGCAGTAGCGCTCCTAGTAGGCGCTATCGGGTGTAACAACTCATCTACGAAAAGTACAGGTGGAGCTGACTCAAGCAGCAGTATGGACACAAATACTGCACAGAAAATGGACTCAATCACCGTTAGTCCTATTGCAGACTCGAAAGAATTTCCTGGAGCTGATCTGCAGATCGCCTCGATCACTGCAGAAAAGGTAGGAACAGACTCCGCAAAAGTAACTGTAAAATATGCGATTAAGAATTTCAAATTAACGGAGATGACCGATGATGCCCATGCTGCCCATATGGCAAATTCGCATGATGGGCAACATATTCATTTTATTTTAGACAATAAACCTTACACGGCTCTCTACAAGCCCGAGAACTCTGTAACAGTACCGTTAAATTCGGAACATTACCTGCTCTCATTTTTATCAAGATCCTATCATGAATCCATAAAAACCACTGAAGCTTCTAAATTGGTAAAATTTAAGATTGATGCAACGGGTAAATTGACGACGGATGCAACACCAAAGGAATCATCACTTTTCTATTCTCGACCTAAAGGTGAGTATAAAGGAGATGAAACAAAAAATCTCCTGTTAGATTTTTACGTAATCAATACCAAACTTGCTCCAGATGGCAACAAGGTAATTGCAGATATCAATGGCCAGACATTTACATTGGACAAATGGGGCCCATATGAGATAAAAGGCCTGCCAATGGGCAACAATAAAGTAAAATTGACTCTAGTAGATAAGGATGGTAATGCTGTTACCGGAGATAATGTTTCGGTAGAACGTGATATCAAACTGTCTGAAAAATAAATCCAGAGCTGTACAAAACAAAAAAGAGTCGCATTGAAATGCGACTCTTTTTTGTTTAGGATAAACTTTGAGCAACAATAAGGCATCGTCTTTATTCCTTTTTGATTAAGGTAGTTTGTCAAAATCAATTTCTGGTGCATTATTTTTATTCCGGAATTCAAACTTACTTCCTTGCTTAACAACGTCACTAAAGAAACCACCATTTCTAAGAAAGTATCCGTTTTTGTTGATGCCGCCGATTGCATCAATGCGCTGATTTGCACGATAGGTATTATCCACACTGAAAGAAGCCGCTTGTACAGCTTTCCATTGCCCATCATAGACCCATTGATTGCCAAACTCAACCTTTCTACCCAGGTAGCCTTGATTCGGACTAAAGTTCTCCAAGAAACTATGGAATCGTTTCAGGTAGGTATTTGTCTGCGGACGTTTGAAGCTTGCGATCACATTCCATGCATTCTCTTCAGGTACAAAAAACCAGGCGGTATAGTCGGTATTTCCTCTTCCATCGGGCACACCTTTCAAGAGAAACTTATAGGTTATACCTGCTTTCCAAAAGTACTTGCGGTAACTCTGCCCGCCTGACCCTTCATTTCCAAACTCGCCCGAATGCACATCCTTTCCTTTTTTTAGTAGATGGATTTTTTGCTCATCTGGAATACTTTTCGGATCATCTGTATGGAATGGACTCCATACGGAAAATAAGATACGTCGCTCGGTTTCTGAATTAACCTGTATACCAAAGTAGCCTTCGCCAAAACCATTCGCCATAAAATAGGAACCAACTTTATCTTCGCCTTGAGGGACGGTAACTTCATTATAATAGTAACTCACGTTGCCCTCCGTAGGAACGGTATAATTAAGATGACAGGAAGGTCCTCTTCGGGACCAGTAGTAATAGTCGGGGTTATCAGAATAGATAAGTCCTTCTGACGCGGCTTCACCGCTAACAAGTAGTTCTGTCACATTAGCAAAATTACTGCCCGATTTACTGACTCCTTTTAGGTCGACCCGAACATAACCGGGAGCCTTTATTTCAATGGACAGCGGAGCTGTTTCGGCAAGTTCATTTCCTTCAACATCTACAACGGCTTTTTTCCCTAGTGCGTCAATTTCTATTTTAGATTTCCCAGCATCATTTTTCGCTTTCAGCTTTAATGTCAATTTCCCTGCTTTCTGAGCCCGAAAATAAACCGATGCCACTTCCTGATTGCTTGACCATTTTACGAGGCCATTACGACCGGAAATTTCCGCATCACCGGCTTGCCCTGCGGTGATGAAAGCGTTCCCGGCTAGAGGAACGGCATACGTCTTCCCTGCTGTCTGTGCGATACCGCTTATCGAAAGACAGGATAAAGCTCCCAGAAAGAGATACTGGATAAAGTGTTTTCTTTTCATACTTTATTTTTTTTATCAATTTATATATCAACCTTAAGCTAGTTATACTACCTGCGGTTATTCATATTCGTCATAAACTCGAGATGCTATTACATTCTAATACTTCGCGAAACCGACTACTTTATTAGTTCCGAAATTCAATTTATCAGCTACCTTTATGCTGCACTTTACTATTGAATAAAGATGGTATCGGTTTGTGAAACTGGATTATTTGATGAAGATAAGGCTTAGATTTACAGAAAAAGAAAGGAAATGTATATCAATCGATTGTGTAAAAAAACGGCAATAATTGACCACCATTCCTTTCCATTTAAATGAACTATTATAAAATGAGATGTATATTTTAACATTTTAAAAATACGATCTAATCTTTTTGTGTATTTTTAGGATCAGAGTCCCCTTTTATAAAAGCTAAAATAGCAAGCTCCATGGACAAATCTGCTTATAGCACATCAAAACGTATCTTAGGACAAAAACAAATCTCCATATTGATCCATGGACTCGCCTGGCTTATTTTCTTATCCTTTCCAGTACTATTTTTTAACAACGGTCAATTGGAAATTAAGGAAATACTTTTTGCACCGGCATTTTGGATTTTCACAGGCTGTTTTTTAATCCTATTTTATGTCAATGCCTATGTACTGATTCCATACAGCATAAAGCATCGAAAATTTATCAGTTACGGAATCTCCATTATTTTGACAGGTTTGTTACTAGCTTGCTATCTTCAGCCCTTTGACCGGCTGATGCGTATTGGACGTCAACAATTACCGACCCCTGGGGACAGAGAATTTTCACCTAGGCATCATCCTGATTTTCCACCGCCACCATCTGCTAGGCATTTCCCATACCGAGGTCCAGGGCAATCCCCGGGACAACGGCCACAACCTATCGATATCGCTTCTGTGTATATTTTCCTGTTAACTATTAGCCTTGCCGCGCTCTATAGAATCGTAACCTATTGGATGGAAACGCAGCAAAAAATGCAATTGGTCGAACAAGACCGTATGAAGGCCGAACTTTCCTTTTTAAAAGCGCAAGTCCACCCCCACTTCTTGTTTAATACCTTAAATAATATTTACGCATTGGCACTGACCAATGATGATGCCGTCGCAAGTAGTATTCATCGTCTTTCGCAATTAATGCGTTATTACATGGATGAACGGCACAGTGATACGATTGACATCAAGATCGAAATCCAGGCTATACAAGATTTTATCAATCTCCAAAAGCTACGCATTGGCCCGAATTGTTCGATCAGTGAACACTATACGGGGCTCGAACACCCTAAAACGATACACGCATTTGTGCTGCTTCCTTTTGTTGAAAATGCGTTCAAATATGGATTAAGCACCATAGAGCCCTGCCAATTAAGTTTTGAGGTCATTCTAACGCCAACATCCTGCACATTAAATGTAAAGAATAGCATTGCTACACAGTCAACCGAACAACACCGCACAGGAACAGGCCTTAAAAATGTTCAACGTCTATTGGAACATTTTTATGCCGACAGGCACCGCCTGACGATCCAACAGGAGGATCATTCTTTTTTTGTTCAGCTTATCCTCTATATTTCTCCATAAATTGTTTTTATATTAGGCTATACGATTATGTATACATAAAGCAGTCTATCTTAATTTAATCGATGTTAACTTGCATAGCTCTTGACGATGAACCATTGGCTCTTCGTGTTATTTCTACGTTCACAGCAAAGCATCCCGCTATACAGCTTGCTGGAACCTTCAATAACCCCCATGAAGCGAAGTTGTATCTCGCCAATAACAGTGTTGATTTGATTTTTTTGGATATTGATATGCTCGAAATCAACGGTATTGATTTTGCAAAAAACTTAAATCCAAGACCCTTATTGATTTTCACTACGGCACATAAAGAATATGCGATAGATGGATTTGAACTTGATTCAGTAGACTATCTTCTCAAACCATTTGACTTCACTCGTTTTGAACGGGCTATCGATAAGGCAATGACACGTTCAGCTTCACAGAGCCATCGCCCTTTCTTAATCGTTAATGTGGAATATCAACGCATCAAAATCTACCTTGATGAAATTGAGTGTTTGGAAAGCATGCAAGATTATATCAAAATTCATCTCATACAAGGAAAAACAATATTGACTTTGTCGACGATGAAAGCCATGTTGGATCGTTTACCGCCAAATCAGTTTATCCGCATTCATCGCAGTTTTGTTATCGCGGTCAAACACATCATTACGTTTTCACAACGTAAAATACAATTACCCAACTTCACATTGAAAGTCGGCGATGGGTACTATAATGAAGTGATCAAATGTTTACGTGATTCGTCGATGCAATAAGCCTCTTTATCGACACTTAACATTATTTTACATCTCCGTCCACTACCTTGCTTCCATTCATAAAAAAGAAGAGATATGGAACGCAAAAATTTTATAAAAACCTTATCATTGCTGGCATTTACAGGTCCAATGGTCTGGGCAGCCTGCAAGAAAGACGATACCGCATCAACCACGGACGAGGGCACTGACGTCAATGTCGATTCAAGCTGTAGTGTGACACCATCTGAAACCGAAGGGCCCTTTCCGACAAAAACACCTTCAAGTTATGTCCGCTCAGATATACGCAAAGGTGATGGTATTGGGGCTAATATGCTCGGTTTAATTACTATTGTCAATACAAATAATAACTGTGCAGCACTAGAAGGTGCCTTAGTGGATATATGGCATTGTGATGTGGAAGGTAATTACTCGCAATATGGTGGAACACAAATGCAATCCAGCAACTATCAGTCTGTCAATTGGTATCGTGGTAGACAAGTTACCAATGCCAATGGACTTGTTTCTTTCCAAACCATCTTTCCGGGCTGGTATCAAGGCCGAGCAACACATATTCACGTCCATGTATATGATGCTACCGGTAAATCGCTATTAGTGACACAAATCGCTTTTCAAGATAGCCTGTGTCTTGAAGTCAATAATACAGGTTCATCTTATGGTTACAAAAAAGGTGTTTCAGGCTATACCTATAATGCCAATGACAACGTATTCAGCGATGGTGTTACCAAAGAAATGTCTACGGTCACAGGATCCTTATCTGAAGGTTTCCAAATGAAAATGACGATTCATGTTAATGCTTAACAGCCTGATCATGCAGGATATTAGAATCTATATCGCGGAACAGCGAGGGGAAACATCTACCGGAACACATTTAGTCAGGAGCACCCTCAATTATGGCTCCTTTGCTGCTCCTCACCGGGAAGCTATTGGTCGACTTCAACAGGTCAATAACTGGGAAGTTGCGCCTCAAGGCACTTTGGATCTCCCGACCAATAAAGGTACGGTCTCGCTTTTGATTCCTTTGATTGGGGATCTACTTGTAACAATGAATGGCCAAACCTACACGGTACCCGTTGGGACAATCTTAATATGCAATCCTGGAAATAGTACGGCAATTCATATAAGGGCATCGTCCGAAACTGAAGGCCCAGTGACCTTTCAAGAATTTGGACTTAATTCGACAATACACACTCCTACACTACCTCATATCGTGGATCTTCCATTTACATCTTCATTTGAGAAAAACAAGATGTATCCTGTAGGCACCGATTTAGCTACTGATTTTCAGTTCTACTTCGGTGCATTTGCTGGAAAACATGATTTTGAATTACAAACTGGCCCAGACCACAAAAACGTATTTGCATTTACGTTAGATGGTAATTTTGAAATTGAAGAACGCATCCTTTATCCATTTGATGGTCTTTATCTACCATATTCAAACAATTTGGACATCGAATTTTTATCAGCAACTGGCCTTTTGGTAGTTTTGAGTTTCTAAAAATAATATCCATCATCAAAGTCCAACCTATCAATTCACTCTGATTCAATAGGCTGTCGACATAAGAGTCCGTTTTTTTGAAAAACGACATATCATTGTTCATAACTGGATAATGTACGTTTCGAAAGACCGATTCATAAAAAAAGTGAAGGGGCTACCCTTCACTTTTCCACACGATATTAATAAAATGTTGAAAACCTTATTTCGCTTTCAGGACGAACTCCCAAGTTATTCACAACTTGTTAATATTGCTGTTTAATATCCTAAAAAGGGTTAAAAACCAACGCTTTTCAAGTTTAATCCTGTACGCTCGTCTAAACCGAACATTAAGTTCATATTTTGTACAGCTTGACCGGATGCTCCTTTAAGCAAATTATCAGTCGCATTTAAAATAAGGAGCTTATTTCCGTGCTTTTCGAGGTGGATAATACTTTTATTTGTATTGACAACCTGCTTAAGGTCGATATTTTTTTTGCTGATATGCGTAAAAGGGTGAGCGGCATAATAGCTCTCATACAATGCGTAGGCCTGCTCTTCAGACAAATCGGTGTCTACATAAATAGCCGAGAAAATTCCCCGGGCAAAATCTCCACGTTGTGGAACAAAATTAATTTTTGCTGCAGCACGTTCCAACAACGATCCTGCTGACACCGGTAAAAATCCCGCTTGCAGCTGATCCAAAGATTCTGAAATTTCCTGTAAATGCTGGTGTTCAAAAGATTTGTAAGCAGAAAGATTATTGTTACGCCAGGAAAAATGCGTGGTTGCACCCGGTTTTTGCCCCGCTCCTGTTGATCCAGTCGTTGCATTAACATGGATTTGATCCGGTAATAAGCCTTTACTCGCTAATGGCAATAAAGCCAATTGTATGTTTGTAGCAAAGCATCCTGGGTTTGCAATATACTGCGCTGTTTTGATTGCTTCTTTGTTTAGTTCTGGAAGCCCATACACAAATTGGTGCCCTTGGAAAGCTGTATTCGCACGAAGACGATAATCTTGTGAAAGATCAATAATCTTCACGGATGCATCGATCGGATTTGCATCTAAAAATTTGCGTGCATCTCCATGGCCCACACATAAAAACAAGACATCAATCGCGGAGTGATAGTCGGAAGAGAAGGTCAATTCAGTATCGCCAAATAAATCATTGTGAACTTCATATAACTTATTTCCTGCATTGGAAGCACTATTAGCAAATACGATTTCCACCTCAGGATGATAAATCAATACACGTAATAATTCACCACCAGTATATCCTGCCGAACCAATTATTCCTACTCTTATCATTTTTTTGAATTTAGAATTTAGGGATGTGTTGTCCCCCATTATGCCCTGTATTTTTTCTTATCAATTTTACGTTAAGAAAAAATACAGGGCACAAAACACGGTTTATTTTTTATTCACTTTGTGCCAAATGATGGTTTGATTTCCAAAAATTTTGGAGAAACCTTTCACATCGTCACCTGTATAGCCCTTATTCATCTCACCATAGCTACCGAATTTATTGGACATCAAATCGTGTTCAGACTCGACACCAATGACGACAAAACGGTATGGGTGAAGTTCAACAATCACTCGGCCAGTCACTGTTTCTTGTGAAGATTGCAAGAATGCTTCAATATCACGCATAACGGGATCGTGCATTTGGCCTTCGTGCATATAATTTCCATAGAAAGCAGCGATTTGGTCTTTCCAAGACAATTGCCATTTGGTCAAGGTATGTTTTTCTAAGGCATGGTGTGCCTTAATTAAAATGACAGAAGCAGCAGCTTCAAAACCCACACGACCTTTGATACCAATGATGGTATCACCCACGTGGATATCACGGCCAATACCGTATGGTTGAGCGATTGCCTGTAATTCTTGAATCACTTTAACAGAAGCCATTTTCTCACCATTTAAGGCCACAGGCTCTCCTTTTTCAAAATCGATTGTAATTTGTTGTGGCTCTGAAGAAGTCACTGGAGTAGGCCATGCCGATTCAGGCAAATATTGGTTGGATGTCAATGTTTCTGCTCCACCAACAGAAGTACCCCAAAGTCCTTTATTGATGGAGTATTTTGCTTTTTCAGCAGAATACTCTACACCATGCTTATTCAAATACTCAATTTCGGCTTCACGCGACAATTGCAGATCACGGATTGGGGTGATAATTTCCACTCCTGGAATCAGGGTCTGGAAAATCATATCGAAACGTACTTGGTCGTTTCCTGCACCGGTAGATCCATGAGCAACACATTCAGCACCAATTTTCTTTGCGTAGTTTGCAATTGCGGTTGCTTGGCATACACGCTCAGCAGATACTGACAATGGATAAGTCGCATTTTTTAACACATTGCCAAAAATCAAAAATTTAATAGTTTCGCGGTAATAGTCTGCCGTTTCGTCTATAGCTGTATGTGATTTCACACCTAAAGCATAAGCACGTTCTTCAATATTTTTTAATTCTTCATCCGAAAAACCACCTGTATTTACAACTACGGAATGAACTTCTAAACCTAAATCTTGTGTAAGATAAATACAACAGAATGAAGTATCTAATCCGCCACTAAATGCTAAAACTACTTTTTTCATTAGAATGTTATTTTATGAGTGTTTGTTTTCAACGGCTGACTTAAGCTCGTTTCACTCGGTTTTTTATTATTATGTTGAGAGAACCTTGAACTGATCTTGTTATTATGAACGTCTTCAGTTACCTGTTACATCTATTTTCAATATAATCGATCAGCTTTAGCTTAATATCCTTTTGCGACTTTGTTATGCTTCGGAAAATTGACGGCAATAAATTTATTGGCCGATTTCCAAAACTTCGCCTGTATACGCTTTAGCAGAGACTGTTTTTGTGTAATTCTTTCCAAGCGTTCTTTCGCTTCATGCTTGCGCTGGATCTTCTCTCGCAATTCACGTTCTTTCTCTTCGGGGTCCCAAAGCATGGCTGTACACATACAGTTTTTACGGTCTTTGCTCATCAGAATTTCATAATTCACGCAACTTTGACAACCCTTCCAAAATTCATCATCGGAGGTCAATTCGGAATATGGAACCGGTTCATAGCCTAGTTCTGAGTTGATTTTCATCACGGCAAACCCGGTTGTCAAACCAAAGATCTTCGCTTTAGGGTATTTCTCACGGGAAAGTTCGAAGACTCTTTTTTTGATCGCTTTTGCCAAACCGACTTTTCTGAATTCGGGATTGACAATCAAACCTGAGTTCGCAACATAATCACCATGCCCCCAAGTTTCTATATAACAAAAACCTGCCCATCGGCCATCTCTATGTAAAGCAATCACTGCTTTACCTTCATTCATCTTGTTGGCAACGTATTCTGGTTTACGACGCGCAATACCAGTACCACGAGCCTTTGCAGACTCGAACATTTCGTCGCAAATAACCTCTGCATAATGTGCATGCTCAGGTTTAGCCGGGATAATTAAAAAATCTGATATAGTCATTGACTTACGACCCTAATAATAAAACAACAACTACTGTCGTGTTTTGTTACTAAATAAATTAAAATAATGGATTCAAAACCATCGGACAATCATGGTCTTGCTTGGAAAGATTCACTACCTCAAATCAAGCCCGAGGTAGTATAGGTCGTCGGAGGCGTAAAACAGGTATTTCTACAAAAATGAAAGCACAGAAGACCTTCCTCATAAACTTCTCAAAAGCTTGAGTATAAGAATAATCGTTCTTTTTGTTCTGTTTCATTTTTTAATGCGCTGTCAATTGTTTCTGACGATGCAAATGTATAAAAATATTTTTTTCTTTTCCACAATATTCTAATTGATTTTTTGCAAAAATCAAAAATTTACAATCTACCATCAAAACCGCGTTGTAAGCTTCATTTTCAAGCAATTAATCCGCAATAAGCCGGCAATAGACCGCGCACATTAGCGATATTAATTTGACAACAAAACGTATAAAGGTTTAAGGCTTTATCAATTGAAATTGTTGTTTTTCCTATCGGTTCGTTATTTTTAGTCAAAAACAATACTTTTGTAGGGATCATTTAATGGAGAATAGTATGTCACCGAGTTTAATTTTCTATCTTATTTTTGCTGTCCCTTACATTATCTTTATGTATTGGCTCGTCAAACAGGACAAACATAAATATGCCTGGGGAATAGCAATCATTACTATTGTTGCCCTATTAGCGATTTACGTATCGCAGAAAGCCAGTAAAGTGGCCATGGACAATTATCAACAGCATCAGATCGACTCGAGAGAGATCGAGCGGGAAGAGCGTTTACAAAAACAACAGGATAGCATTAATCATGCTCAACAATAAAAAAGCGGCGAATGCCGCTTTTTTATTGTTCGTTTGTATAATTTCAAATAAGACCTTCTAATTTAAAGAGAAAAGCATATTCCAATGCAATTTCCTTTAAGTAGTCAAATCGACCAGATGCCCCACCGTGGCCATAATCCATATCTGTCTTTAAAAGTAAAACCGTACCTCCGGTTTTAGTTGCCCTAAGTTTAGCCACCCATTTTGCTGGTTCAAAATACTGCACCTGACTGTCGTGAAGCCCTGTTGTGACCAATAAATTGGGGTATTCTTTTGCTTCAATGTTTTCATATGGAGAATAGGCCTTCATATAACTATAAGCTTCCTTTTCATTGGGATTGCCCCATTCATCATATTCATTTGTAGTCAACGGTATAGTATCGTCCAACATGGTATTCACTACATCCACAAACGGTACCTGAGCTATTATGCCATGATATAGCTCGGGCGCAATATTAGCGACTACGCCCATCAGCAAACCTCCTGCACTTCCCCCCTGTGCATAAAGATGTTCGGGTGTACAATAATGTCGATCAATCAGGTATTTACCACAATCCACAAAATCATAAAAGGTATTCATCTTATGCATCATTTTCCCATCTTCATACCACTGCCGCCCCATTTCCTCTCCACCTCTGATATGTGCCAAAGCGTAGATAAATCCACGATCCAACAAACTCAGTCGATTGCTCGAAAAAGTGGGGTCCATCGATGCCCCGTAAGATCCATAGGCATATTGCAACAATGGAGCTGAACCATCAAGTTTGGTTCCTTTTTTATAAACAATAGAGATCGGCACCTGAATACCATCTCTTGCCGTTGCAAAAACACGCTCGCTGATATATGCAGCTTGGTCATATCCACCCAAAATCTCCTGTTGCTTTAACAATACTTTCTCCTGCTTAGCCATGTCATATTCATAGACTGAGCTTGGTGTCACTAAAGAAGTATAGCCATATCGCAACTTATCGCTGTTGTATTCAACATTAATAGCCGGATATACCGTGTAGGTAACTTCTCCAAAATCCAAATAGTGCTGTTGCTGACTATTTAAATTATAAATTGCCAATTGAGTCAATCCGTTTTTTCGTTCAGCAATAGCTAGAAAACCCTTAAACTCTTTAATATCGCTGACCAATACATCCGGTCGATGATCGATGAATGTCTGCCAGTTACCGCGCTCTGTACGATCTAAGGGACATTGCATGATTTGAAAATTGATGGCCTCATCATTGGTCAGAATTAAAAAGCGATCGTCCAATGCAATGACCGAATAGAGAACATTGTGTATCCTTGGCTGAAAAACGCGAAATTCCGACTGCGGTAAATCAGCATTCAATATCCAAATTTCTGAAGACAATGTCCCTTCAGAATTGATGATGATATATTTTCCATTTTTGGATTTCCCGACAGCAATATAATTTGTATTATCTTTCTCTTCATACACGGCCACATCCGCTTTTGTATCGCTGCCCAATGTATGTCGCATAATCCTCTCGCTAAGTAAAGTTATAGGATTTTTAGCCGTATAAAACAACGTCAGGTTATCATTTCCCCATATCGCTGCCCCCTCTGTATTCTTTATCTGGTCGTGATAAATTTCTCCGGTCTCAATATTTTTGATAAATATGGTATATTCCCTCCGGGATACGGTATCCACACTAAAGGCAAGCAAACGATTATCCGGACTAACCGAAAATCCCTTTGCCGTATAATATGCATGCCCTTGGGCAAGCTGATCTACATCCAATAGCACTTCTTCTTCGCCCTCAAGCGTACCCTTTTTCCGACAGAATTTAAAATACTGTTTCCCCTCTTCCGTACGGCTATAATAGTAGTAGCCATTTTTGAAATAAGGTACCGACTCGTCTTTTTCCTTAATACGGGACTTCAATTCGTGAAAAAGATCCTCCTGTAGGTCTACTGTATCCTGAAGCATCAAACTGGTGTAATCGTTTTCCTTTTCCAGATAGTCAATAACTTCTTGAGCTTTTTCTCCTTTTTTAAAGTAATCAATCATCCAATAATAATCATCTCGCACAGCATCATCATGTATGTTTCTTACATGAGGGTAAACTGCTGCCATTGGGGCCATTACATTAGGCCAAACTATTTTTTTATTTTGTTGCATTCGCTTTCTTATTCGCTATTTAATATAAACGCTTTCTCATTCTGCTGTCCGGACCATCCCATAAAACAGGAGCCTCCTAGAAAGATTTGAATTTAAGATATTTCGTCAACAGTTTAATAAGAGATATGGATTATAAATACTTTTAATAAAAATTAACAGTTCAGAAGAAGCATTAGCATTATCTTTGCTATTCTGCTATAGTTAGGAATAAATGAGCAGGCACGCTCTTGAAAAAAAATTAAAACACACAGGAGAGAATAACCAGGTGGAATGCGTTCATGGCAATCATTGAAAGCAGACACTTCATTAAGAATTATTTACATATGAATTTAAAAAAATCACTATATCTAATTGCTTTAGGCTCATTGCCACTTATCTCTTTCGGACAATCGGATACCATTCCAGCAAATTGGTTTAATTTGGACTATAAAACGGATGGGGTGATGGGAATCAGTACCGAAAAAACGTATAAAACTTTATTGAAAGGGAGAAAATCCACTCCAGTCATCGTTGGCGTATTGGATGGAGGTGTGGATGTTTATCACGAGGACCTCAAAGATGTCGTGTGGATCAATGTGAAGGATAGTCTTGCAAATGGTATAGATAATGATGGCAATGGCTATATCAATGATAAATATGGCTGGAACTTTATTGGAAACGCCAATGGAGAAGATGTTCAGTTTGACAACCTTGAACTGACAAGACAGCTTAGGATACTGGACGAAAAGTTTGCAAACATCACAGCGGCAACAGAACTCAATGAAGCTGGTCGAAAAGCTTTCGCTAGTTATCAAAAAATGCTTGCCAAATATAAAAACAAGCTAGAAGAAGCTAAAATGGGTCAATTTTCGTACGATGCGCTCAAACGCAACATAGACGCTGTGGTACGTGAAATAGGTAAAAAGCCCGAGGATATCACACAGGAGGACATAGACAATTTCAAAGCGACCACAAATACGCAACGCATCGCACTGGGCTATGCAAAGGATGAAATCCACAACGGCGGCTTTGCCAAATTTTTTGATGATATCACCGAAGGTGCAAAATATTTCAACAATCAAGTTGATTATCATTTAAACAAAGCATACGATTCTCGACCTATTGTTGGCGATAATTATGAAGATGCTTCAGAGCGCCATTATGGCAACGCGGACGTAAAGGGACCAGATGCATTACATGGCAGCCATGTCGCAGGAATTATCGGTGCAAAACGCAATAATAATATCGGTATCAATGGAGTAGCGGATAACGTTAAAATACTCACGGTTAGACTCGTCCCTGATGGTGATGAGCGTGACAAAGACGTCGCAAATGCTATTCGCTACGCTGCAGACAACGGAGCCAAAGTACTGAACATGAGCTTTGGGAAAAGTTATGCCCATAATAAGCAGGCCGTAGACGATGCCATCAGATATGCTGAATCCAAAGATGTATTGATGGTTCATGCCGCAGGAAATGACAGTGAAGATAACGATATAGAACCTAATTTTCCAATGAAGTATTATACGGATGGAAAAGGTGATACCACCGGAGTTGCCAATGCATGGATCACCGTAGGCGCAACCGGTCTTCATTTGGACAATGAACTATTAGCCGATTTTTCCAATTATGGCAAAAAAACGGTCGACGTTTTTGCTCCTGGCGTCCACATCAACTCAACGGTACCAGATTCCAAGTATAAAGAAGAACAGGGCACGAGTATGGCTGCGCCCGTTGTCGCTGGTCTGGCGGCAATGATTCGATCTTATTATCCCAATTTGAGCGCGGTGGAAACCAAACAGATTATTATGGAATCGGTGGAAAAGCCGAACCAACTGGTACAGATAAAGGTTGGTGAAGATGCCACCAAAACGGTTCGATTAGCGGACATCTCGGTCACCGGAGGAATCGTCAATGCTTATAACGCCATTATAAAAGCAGAAGAATATACCAACAAAAAGAAAAAATAAATATTTTCTCGTTTTTTATACCAAAACTATCTTTTGTCCGTTTAATTATTTAACTTACAGAGACAAAACAACAGATGCTTATGGTAGAAAACTTTACCCAATCAGAAAACGAAGTTCAAAATTTGCTAACCCAAAACGAGAAGGTAATGACAGACGAGGACATAGAAAATGAATTGAAACTTCAATTACCAAAAATGTTGCTTCATCCAAGCAAAAGAAGTGTAGAGAATATCCTGGCATATTCGAAACAACTGGAAAAAAGAAAGGCCTAATCTGGGAGATTAGGCCTTATTTTTTAACCTTAATATCGTCTTGATTTATCTATGATCCAAAACAGTTGAGACTTCCCTTCCGTTTTGCACATTAAAATCAGAGTATTCACCATGTAGTAGGTTTCAAAATTTCTTTTTTGATGGAAATTTTGGCTAGTTTTGAACCGATGTTAAAACAAGAACGATACAAGGCTTTCGTAGATTATTTCTCCAAAAATAGTCCTGACGCACAGACAGAACTCAACTATAGTAATCCGTTTGAATTACTGGTCGCTGTTATTTTATCTGCACAATGTACAGATAAAAGGATCAACCAAGTCACGCCCAAATTGTTTGAACGCTACCCTGATGCACACAGTTTGGCAGCTTCTAGTGTAGACGAGGTGTTTAGCTATATACGATCCGTAAGCTATCCAAATAACAAGGCCAAACACCTTGTTGGAATGGCTCAACTACTGATTGAAAAGTTCAACAACATTGTACCCGAAAAAATTGAGGATCTTGTGAAACTTCCTGGTGTAGGTCGAAAAACTGCTAATGTCATTTCATCTGTTGTTTATCATAATCCGGCGATGGCCGTAGATACCCATGTTTTTCGTGTTGCAAATCGTCTTGGGCTAACCTATCGTGCGACAACGCCATTGGCTGTAGAAAAACAGTTGGTAAAAAATCTACCCAAAGATACAATTGCCATTGCTCATCATTGGCTTATCTTACACGGACGTTACATATGTCTGGCCCGAAAACCAATGTGTGAGAAATGCCCTATTACTTATATGTGCAAATACTTTGAAAAAAATCACCATATAAAAAGTGTTTCAGCTATATCAGAAACAAAAAGCTAATTTTTTTAGTGAAAATATTTGGTTTATGATTTTTAATTTTTAATTTTGAGAAATATATACTAAAAATATGAGCAACACAGATAAACTAAAGGCTTTACAGCTGACGTTAGATAAATTGGAGAAGAACTTTGGAAAAGGTTCAATTATGAAGTTAGGGGATACTGCTGTTGAGCCGATCGAAGCTATTTCTACAGGATCTCTAGGCTTGGATATCGCCTTAGGCATTGGCGGTGTACCAAAAGGCCGTATCATTGAAATATACGGACCTGAATCTTCGGGTAAAACTACCTTAGCAACTCACATTGTTGCAGAGGCACAAAAAAAAGGCGGTATTGCAGCAATCATTGATGCTGAACATGCTTTTGATAAATATTACGCTCAAAAATTAGGCGTAGATGTAGAAAATTTATTGATTTCTCAACCGGATAATGGTGAGCAAGGTTTAGAAATTGCTGATAACCTAATCCGTTCTGGTGCAATCGACGTTATTGTCATTGACTCCGTTGCGGCTTTGGTACCAAAAGGCGAGATCGAAGGCGAAATGGGCGATTCTAAAATGGGGCTTCAAGCTCGTTTGATGTCTCAGGCTTTACGTAAGTTAACAGGTACAATTTCAAAAACAAACTGTTGTTGTATTTTCATCAACCAATTGCGTGAAAAAATTGGTGTCATGTTTGGTAACCCAGAAACAACAACTGGTGGTAATGCCTTAAAATTTTACGCTTCTGTACGTTTAGATATCCGTCGTACATCACAAATCAAAGATTCTGATGAAGTATCGGGTAACCGCGTAAAAGTGAAGATTGTAAAAAATAAAGTAGCCCCTCCGTTCCGCATAGCGGAATTTGATATCATCTTTGGTGAAGGTATCTCTAAAGTAGGTGAAATCATTGATCTAGGTGTTGAATATGGTATTATTAAAAAAGCAGGCTCCTGGTTTAGCTATGGTGAGACCAAATTAGGACAAGGTCGAGACGCTGTTAAAGCCTTATTATTCGACAATCCAGATTTAATGGACGAACTTGAAGCTAAAATCCGCGCTGAAGTGACAGGAGAAGATCCAATGCTTAACACCGAGGAAAACGAAGACTAGTTCCTGTAAAAATTAGTATAATGTAGGTAGCCATCCTGTTTAGGATGGCTATTTTTTTGCGAAAGTTCAAGTGCTTAGATGATTATTTTGTTACATGTCCAAAGTTTTCAATTTGTACTCATAGATTTTATTAATTTTAGAAAGGCGAATTAAAAACGCCTGACATCCAAATGCTAAACTTAATATAAACAATGAATCGTAAACTAATTCTATTCCTTCTAATACTGCTAAGCTCAGTATTCCATCTACATGCACAAACAATACGCGTACTCTCGTTCAATATCCATCATGGAAACCCACCCACTGAAAAAGAATCTATTATCAATCTTGACACGGTTGCCAAGATTATTAAAAATTCCAAAGCTGACATTGTAGGTCTTCAGGAAATCGATGTTAATCTCGGTAGATCATATTTTGAAAATCAAGCCAAGAAATTAGCCGAATTAACAGGCATGCACTATATATTTTCCAAAGGAATAGACTTGGATAAAGGTGAATATGGCACCGCCATATTGTCAAAAAATCCGATTGAACGTGTAGAAAAACACCTTCTACCCTCACCTGTGGAAAGCGAAACACGTAGTTTATCTGTAATCGAAGTCACTATTCACAAAAAGAAACTCTTATTTGCGAATACACACCTTGACCTGAAAGACAAAAACAAAATCGAACAGGCAAAATTCATCACCAATCGCTTCAAAAACGAAAAGTTACCCACCATCCTTGTCGGTGATTTGAACTCCGAGCCCAATGATCCAGCGATTATTGAACTTAGCAAAATATTCACAAAAAGCAGTATTGCCAATGGATTTACGTTTCCTCAAGATAAACCCACTACTGAAATTGATTATATCATGATCAATAAAACAGTTGCCGCAAGGTTTTCTAACCATCGAATTTTGGACGAGAAATACGCTAGTGATCATCGTCCATTATATGTCGAGATAAATATTAAATAACCACTTGTGACCTTTAAATATGAATTTTAACAGAAGAAGATTTTTAGAAGTCCTGGCGCTGGCTGGGATTACATTACCGAATATAAGCGTCGCGCAAGAAAAAGAAGCAAATGAGGCAGAAGGCGAGTTCAGTTTTCTCGTACCTGCCTATCTACAGAATCAAACGGAAACAGGCGTCAGTATTTTTACAATTTTGAGCAAAGAGGCTTTTGCTTGGCTCGAGATTCTCGATAACGCAGGAAATGTCCATAAAAAAATCTACCAATCCGAAGATGGGATGATCAACGCCAATACTGACTTTTTTCATTTTACAATTGAGGACGCGCCGCGCTCATTTCGCTATCGCATCAAGGCGAAGGAAGTCCAAAAATTCGATCCTTATAAAATTGTATATGGCCAAGAAATAGAAACACCTATTTTTGAGGCTAAATTAGCCAAGAGCGATCAAGAGCAGATTCGCTGTCTTGTATATAACGATGTACATGAGGAAAAGAGCAGTTATCATGACCTTATCCCAAATCAGGATATCGCGCCTTACGATTTCTTTGTGATGAATGGAGACTCGTTTCATTATGTCACCAATCAGCAAGATATCACAGAGAAATTGCTAAAGCCAATTGAATTTTTTGCGACAAGCAAACCATTCATCATGAATCGAGGAAACCATGAGACAAGGGGATCTTTCGCTCGTAATTTCAAACGATATTTTGGTTATCCGGACAACAAGTATTACCAAGCCTTTAAAAGAGGGCCTATTTTTTGGATCATGCTAGACAGTGGCGAAGACAAGCCTGACAATCATGAGGTATACGCCGGAACAGTCGATTACGATAACTACAGAAAAGAACAGGCTCAATGGCTGGAACAGGTCCTCCAATCCAAAGAAAGAAAGCGTGCTCAACATACTGTTGTCATTAGCCATATTCCAATTTTTCATTCGGACGACTGGCATGGCACCCTGGATAACAGAGCATGTTTCCATCCCCTGTTTCAGAAATATAAAATTGATGCCATGATCTCGGGCCACACCCATCAATATGGATACTATCCAGCAGATAAAGACCACAATTACCCTGTCTTTATAGGTGGTGGTCCAAAAGCGGGGAAAAGAACCATCATCGATGTGGCCGGGAACAACAAGTCATTGAATATTCGGATGACTAGAGACGACGGAACAGAATTGGGATTATTTAAAAAATAGAAAAGGCGCTTTATAAGCGCCTTTTTCTATTTTAACAAAGCTGTTATGCTAGCTTCTTTATTCTCCCTTTTCCAAGAAAGGATATCTATAATCTGTATCTGGATTAAACGTCTCTTTAATTGTACGAGGAGATACCCAACGAAGCAAATTGATCATTGATCCTGCTTTGTCGTTTGTACCCGAACCTCTAGCACCACCAAACGGTTGTTGACCTACGACAGCACCTGTACACTTATCATTCACATAGAAGTTACCCGCAGCATGTCTCAATTTATCTGTTGCTAAATTAATGGCATAACGATCTTGCGCAATGATTGATCCTGTCAAGGCATAAATAGATGTTGTATCAACAATAGCTAACGTTTCTTCAAACTTAGCATCCTCGTAAACATATACCGTCAGCACAGGTCCGAACAATTCCTCAACCATGGTTTCGTAATCTGGTTTTGAAGCCTCAATGATTGTTGGATGGATGAAATATCCTTTAGATTTATCGTATGTACCACCAACTACAATTTCTGCTTCATTAGATTCTTTAGCTCTGTCGATATACTTCGCTAATTTATCAAACGACTTCTCATCAATGACAGCATTGAAAAAGTTCGTGAAATCCTCTGTTCCGCCGATTGTAAAAGATTTTACGTCATTCGTCATAGATTCCTTCAATGCTGGCCACAATGATTTAGGAATATATGCACGTGAGGCAGCAGAACATTTCTGGCCTTGGTATTCAAAAGCACCACGAACTAAAGCTGTATTCGCAACCTTCAAATCAGCCGAAGGGTGTACAACGATAAAATCCTTACCACCAGTCTCACCAACAATACGTGGATATGTTTTATAACGGTGGATATTGTTACCGATCGTTTTCCAAATGTCTTGGAATACTCCTGTTGAGCCAGTGAAATGGATACCTGCGAAATCTGGGTGTTGGAAAATCACATCACCTGCATCAGGACCTGAAACATACACCAAGTTGATTACACCATCCGGAAGACCAGCTTCACGGAAAATTTTCATCAATACATTTGCTGAATAGATTTGGGTATTGGATGGTTTCCATACAACAACATTACCCATCATTGCAACACACGACGGTAAATTACCCGCAATAGCTGTAAAATTAAATGGAGTCAATGCAAATACAAAACCTTCAAGAGGACGTTGTTCTACACGGTTCCAAACACCTTTACCTGATATAGGAGGTTGTTGCTTATAGATTTCACTCATGTACTGTACATTGAAACGCAAGAAATCCACAATCTCACATGCCGAATCAATTTCTGCCTGATAGGGGTTCTTCGATTGCCCCAACATTGTAGCAGCATTCAACTCATAACGGTATTTTCCCGAAATTAATTCAGCAGCTTTTAAAAAGATTGCAGCACGATCCTCCCAAGTAAGATTTTCCCAATCCTTTTTTGCCGCCAAAGCAGCATTGATTGCATCTGTTACGTGAGATTTATCGCCTTGATTGTATTGACCTAAAATATGTTGGTGGTCATGTGGAGGAGCTAGGTTTACTTTTTTAGAAGTAGTGATTTCTTTACCACCAATATACATTGGGATATCGATTTGTTTCGAACGTGCCTCATCAATTGCTGCTTTCAACAATTTACGTTCTTTCGTTCCGACAGCGTAAGTGTACACTGGTTCATTGGTAGGAACAGGAACTGTAAAAAATCCTTTAGACATATTACAATTATTAATTATTCATCCAAAAAATGCTATCAATGAATCATGAAGCTATCAAGTTTGTTCGTTCCATTATTTGCATGAGAAACCATGGTTTCAACTTGTTAGCATGATACTAAATAGCGTTAATAGAAGTAAAATTACCTCAAATTTTATGAATACCCAAAGTTACTGTCCCTCTTTGAGCACCTTGGAAAAGATACGTTTAAATTTTTCCAATTTCGGTTTAATCACCAATTGGCAGTATGGTTCTTTCCCATTTAATCTGTAATAATCTTGATGATAGTCTTCTGCAGAATAAAAGACTGTTGCCGGAACTACTTCGGTTACAATAGGTTTATTGAAAACATGCTCTTTTTCTAACGCCGAAAGATAATACTGCGTCTTGTCAAGCTGCTCTTTATCGTGCACAAAAATAGCCGAGCGGTATTGGGTGCCGATATCATTCCCCTGGCGATTGAGCTCTGTTGGATCATGTGCGACAAAGAAGGCCTTCAATAGTTTGTCGTAGCTGATCACTTTTGGATCAAAAATAATATTGGTTGCTTCTGCATGCCCTGTGCTCCCTGTACAAACCTGCGTATAACTTGGATTTGCTACCCATCCGCCAGTATATCCTGAAACAACACGTACACCCCCCTTTAACTCTTTGAATTGTGCCTCAGTACACCAAAAACAACCTGCCGCAAATGTCGCTGTATCCAAACTTGCCGTATTTTTTGCCGGTAACTTCGAGAAATCAGTTTTTTTTGCCTGCTGTCCCTGGCAGGAGCCTAAAATAAAAAGTGCTGCTAATAGCATTAAAATATTTTTCATCAGTAGCAGGTATGATCGTGGAGTTAACTATTATACTGTAGTGTTGTACTATGGTCTTATAAACAAATACAACTGAGGTTTTGTTTATAAAATAGAAAAGCGACAATAAATTAGTATTGTCGCTTTTCTATGGTTCTATCAAATGTTCAATTATTTTGCTGCAGCATAGTTTTGTGCTACGGCATCCCAATCGATAACATTAAAAATTTCTTCTAAATACGCCGGACGCTTATTTTGGAATTTCAAGTAATAAGCGTGCTCCCAAACATCGATACCTAAAATAGGATTTCCTTTTACTTCAGCAACATCCATCAAAGGATTGTCTTGGTTTGGTGTAGAAGTTACGGCTAATTTACCATCAGCACCAACGATTAACCACGCCCATCCTGAACCAAAACGAGTTGCACCAGCTGCTTGAAGTTGCTTTTTCAACTCATCAAATGAACCAAATGTTGCATTGATTGCTTCGGCTAATTCACCTGTTGGAGCTCCACCAGCATTTGGGCCTAAAACTTTCCAAAACAAAGAGTGATTGTAATGACCACCACCGTTGTTACGTACTGCTGCAGAATATTTACTTACATTTTTAATGATATCCAATAACGATAAGTTCTCAGCGTCTGTACCTGCGATTGCTTTATTTAAGTTATCCACATATGCCTGATGGTGTCTGTCATGGTGGATTTCCATTGTAGTTTTGTCAATATGTGGTTCCAATGCGTCGGCTGCGTATGGTAACGCTTCTAATTCAAATGCCATATCTATTTTAATTTAAATGTTTATTACTTCGTTTATACATACAAATATAACACAATATACACGGTTATGTTTTTATGTGTTACAATAAATCCATTATTTCCTTACCGTTTTTGACGAAAAAATGATTTTACCAAATCAGCACATTCTTCCTGCAAAATACCATGTGTAATGACTGTTTTGGGATGTAATATTTTATCGTGAAAATGAGAATAGCCACGCTTTTCATCTTTGGCGCCATAGACTATTTTACCAATATGTGTCCAATAGGCCGCTCCGGCACACATAATACAAGGTTCTATGGTAACGTATAATGTACATTCATCCAGGTATTTGCCTCCAAGGTAATTAGCAGCTGCTGTAAAAGCCTGCATCTCAGCATGAGCTGTCACATCATTCAATCGCTGCGTCAAATTATGACCTTTCCCTATAACACGTCCTCGATGAACAATAACTGCTCCAATAGGTACCTCCCCCTCTTCGTATGCAACCTTAGCTTCGTTCAATGCCATACGCATGAACGACTCGTCACTATCGATGAGTTGTGTTCCTTCAAAATCTATAAATGTCATGGTACAAACTTAACTAAGTTTAGATCCATTTGGTAATTTTTTGTCGACGGATGTCAAAATAATATCGCCATTTTCGTCGGCAAATCCGGTCACGAGACACTCCGAAAAGAAATTAGCGATCTGCTTTTTGGGAAAGTTCACAACTGCGACCACTTGCTTTCCAATCAACTCTTCTTTGTTATAGTGTACTGTAATCTGGGCACTACTTTGTAAAATACCAATTTCATCTCCAAAATCAAGTTTCAATTGATAGGCTGGCTTTTTAGCTTTCGGAAAGTCCTTTACTTCTAAAATAGTTCCTACCCGTAAATCCACTTTCTCAAAATCGGTCCAACTAATGGCATCACTCATAATCGGTTGCTACTAATATCCTGGATCTCTTTACCTATCGTAAATAAAACATAGGAAGGTTTACGGCCCAAACGAGAAGACAATCGATCAATCAGTTTATCCTCCTCTCCAGCTTTAAAAGCTAAATCTTCATCACTTAAGTGGTTGTACTTGCGACGGAGTTTTTCTTTGGCTACTTGCCACTGTTCTTCGTTAATTTTCAGCATAACTCAGATTTAGGTATAAAATTTGTATATCTTTACTGAACTGTAAAAGTTTGTTTAAAGATACAATATATACATAAATAAAAGATTATGAAAAAGATTTTACCAGCATTACTTTTGATTTGTGGTAGCGTAGCAACGGCACAGGCACAGCTTTTGCCGGGTTTTGAGGTGGGTGTAAAAGGAGGTTTGAACTTCTCCAAACTTAAAAGCGATGGCAAATATTTCAATTCCGACACGAAAGCAGGCTACCAAGCTGGTCTTTATGGACGTGTTGGTGTTTTGGGATTCCATATTCAACCTGAGGTTTACTTAACCGGTAAAAACACGACCGTGAAAGCAGAGAATGGTGAATCGACAGATGTTAAATTTACAACGGTCGATGTTCCAGTATTATTAGGCAAACGCTTTGGCTTGGGTCCGATTGGAGCAAGGATTCAAACTGGCCCAATATTTTCATTTAAAGTCGATGACAAACAAGACAGTCCAATTGCTAATTTAAATCCAAACAGCTATAAGAAAAATGGTACCGCGTGGGCTTTTGGTGTAGGCGCTGATATTTCAAGCTTGCGTGTAGATCTACGTTACGAAATGGGCTTAAATAAAGTCAACAACGAGAGCCAGGCTAATCCAAAAATTAACATGTGGAGTATCGGTTTAGGCTATAGGTTATTCAGTATTCTATAGTTCATTAAACACTGTTCATATACCGTTAGAAAGTCCGTTTTTATTCAAAACGGACTTTTTATTTCAATAAACTTTAGAACCGTTCTAAATTATTGCTTTTTCTTGTCAAAATGGTATCATATTTAATAGCAAATAGTAGATTTGCCTAATTCAAATTAAATTACAAGGATAATGAGTAAATCAAAGCCAGTTTTCAGTTCTTCGATTGGGAAGAAGCTAATCATGAGCTTAACAGGAATCTTCCTATGTTTATTCCTAGTTGTTCACTTGGTTGGTAACTTGCAATTATTTAAAGATGATGCGGGTCTAGCGTTCAACAAGTACGCCTATTTTATGACTCACTTTACACCAATCAAAGTCGTTTCTTACTTATTGTATGCTTCGGTCATTGTTCACGTCATCTACGCTATTACATTGTCGATGAAAAACAAGGCCGCTCGTCCTATTGGTTATGCCAAATATGATGGTCAAGCAAACAGCAAGTGGAATTCACGCAACATGGGTATCTTAGGTACTGTCATTTTAGTATTCTTAGCTACGCACATGTCTAATTTTTGGTGGAAATTTCACAATGATGAAGTACCGTACATCGAATACCGTACTGATTTGGCAACTGGACAAACCACAGCGAGAGAACTTCAAGCTTCTGAATTCCACGACTACCAAGAAACGGTAGAAAACAACGTTCAAATCTTAAAGGCAAGAGATTTGTATAAGCAAGTTGACTTTGCATTCAAAAATGTTGCATTGGTCGCTTTGTATGTTATTGCGATGGCAGCTTTGGCATTCCACTTAATTCATGGTTTCCAATCTGCGTTCCAAACTTTAGGTTTTAACCACAGAAGATATATTGGAATCATCAGAGCAATCGGTGTTTGGGTATTTGGGGTATTAATTCCAATTGGTTTTGCAATAATGCCATTGTTTTTCTTCTTTAAATAATTCAGAATCTTTTAAGATAGAGCAGCAGCTCTATTCATTAATATAAAATTAAGAGATATGTTAGATTCAAAAGTACCAGCGGGCCCATTAGCCCAAAAGTGGTCAAATCATAAATTTAATCTTAAGTTGGTTAACCCTGCTAACAAACGTAAATTTACCGTTATTGTTGTTGGTACAGGTCTTGCTGGTGCATCTGCAGCAGCGTCTTTAGCTGAATTAGGATATAATGTAATTACATTCTGTTATCAAGATTCACCTCGTCGTGCGCACTCTATTGCAGCACAAGGTGGTATCAATGCAGCAAAGAGCTACCAAAATGACGGTGACTCTGTTTTCCGTTTATTCTACGATACAATCAAAGGTGGTGACTACCGCTCACGTGAGGCAAACGTTTACCGTTTGGCTGAGGTATCTGTCAACATCATTGACCAATGTGTTGCTCAAGGTGTTCCTTTTGCGCGTGAATACGGAGGTCTATTAGACAACCGTTCTTTCGGTGGTGCGCAAGTTAGCCGTACGTTCTATGCACGTGGTCAAACGGGACAACAATTGTTGTTGGGCGCTTATTCAGCGTTAAACCGTCAAATCAAAAAAGGGAAAGTAAAATCGTATACGCGTCATGAGATGTTAGACTTAGTTATGATCGATGGTCATGCTAAAGGTATCGTCACTCGTGACTTGGTTTCAGGTAAAATCGAAACGCATGCTGCACATGCAGTATTGATGTGTACTGGTGGTTACGGTAACGTATTCTTCTTGTCGACAAATGCAATGGGATGTAACGTTACAGCAGCTTGGAGAGCGCACAAACGTGGTGCTTACTTTGCAAACCCTTGTTATACGCAAATTCACCCAACTTGTATCCCGGTAACAGGTGATCACCAATCTAAATTGACATTGATGTCAGAGTCTCTACGTAATGACGGCCGTGTATGGGTTCCTAAAACTCAAGAAATGGCTGAAAGATTGCGTAAAGGTGAGATCAAAGCCAATGACATCAAAGAAGACGACAGAGATTATTTCTTGGAGCGTAAATACCCTTCATTCGGTAACTTGGTACCACGTGACGTGGCATCTCGTAATGCAAAAGAAGCTGTTGATGATGGTCGTGGTGTTGGTAAAACTGGTTTTGCGGTATTCTTGGATTTTAAAGAAGCTATCGGTCGTCTAGGCGAAGATGCTGTACGTGCTAAATATGGTAACTTATTTGACATGTACTACCAAATCACGGACGAGAACCCTTACAAACAACCAATGCGTATCTATCCAGCTGTTCACTATACAATGGGTGGCGTATGGGTTGATTACAACTTGATGACTACAATCCCAGGTTTGTATGCATTGGGTGAGTGTAACTTCTCTGACCACGGCGCAAACCGCTTAGGTGCTTCGGCATTGATGCAAGGTCTTGCCGATGGTTATTTCGTAATTCCTTACACTGTGGGTGATTACCTAGCTAAACTAGGTTCATTCGCACCAGTAGATCACAACCATCCGGCATTCGAATCTACACGTAAGGAAGTTGAAGACAAAATCAACAAATTGTTGTCTTTAAACGGTACTGAAACGGTTGATGATATCCACAAAAAACTAGGTCTCATCATGTGGGAATACTGTGGTATGGCTCGTACTGCTGAAGGCTTACAAAAAGCACAAGGTTTGATCCAAGAGTTGAAAAAAGAATTCTGGACGAACGTTAGAGTCCTTGGAGAGAATGAAGAATTAAATCTTTCTTTAGAAAAAGCTGGTCGCGTAGCTGACTTCTTAGAATTAGGTGAGTTAATGGTAGTCGATGCATTGCAACGCGCGGAGTCTTGTGGTGGTCACTTCCGTTTAGAAAGCCAAACTGAAGAAGGTGAAGCAAAACGTAACGATGATGAATTCGCCTATGTATCTGCTTGGGAATACAAAGGAGACAATGTACCTGAGGAATTACACAAGGAAGACTTGGTATTCGAGAACGTTCAGTTAACACAAAGAAGTTATAAATAAGAAGGAAAATTATCATGGCACAACATATGAATTTAACGCTGAAAGTTTGGCGTCAAAAAAATGATAAAGATAAAGGTCAATTTGTAACTTATCAGGCAAACGATATCGCTGATGATATGTCTTTCTTAGAGATGCTTGATATTGTCAATGAAGAATTGACTCGTAAAGGAGAAGATCCTGTATATTTCGATCACGACTGTCGTGAAGGTATCTGCGGGATGTGTTCATTAGTCATCAACGGTCGCCCTCACGGTCCTAAAGAAGGTACAACAACATGTCAATTGCACATGCGTAGCTTCCACGATGGACAGACTATCGTGATTGAACCTTGGAGAGCTGCTGCATTCCCTGTATTGAAAGACCTTGCAACAGACCGTACAGCTTTTGACCGCATTCAACAAGCTGGTGGATATGTAAATGTTAATACAGGTGGTGTTCCTGATGCCAATGTTATTCCGATTCCTAAACGTATCGCTGACGAAGCATTTGAATCGGCTACATGTATCGGTTGTGGTGCTTGTGTTGCAGCATGTAAAAATGCTTCTGCAATGTTATTTGTGTCTGCAAAAGTATCTCAATTTGCCTTATTACCTCAAGGCCAAACTGAGCGTTACGAACGTGCACAGGCAATGGTAGATCAAATGGATGCTGAAGGTTTCGGTAACTGTACCAATACAGGTGCTTGCGAAGCAGAATGTCCTGTAGGAATCAAATTAACAAACATTGCTCGCTTAAACCGTGAGTACTTGACTGCTAAAATCTTCAGACAAGAAGAACCGCACGCTTAATAAGCAATTAAAATCCTTCGTGTTTTCGATAGCGTTAACAAAGCTTAAGAAACCGATTGAAAATTCTTTCTAGCCAATTAAAATAGGCTATTCAGAAAATAATATAAAAGTCCTTGCCTTAAGAAAGCAAGGACTTTTTTTTATATTTACAATAATGTAAATTGACGAACGTGAATTCTGGTATAAAAATTCGATTACTCCTACTTATCTTGACTTTATGCTTTATAGGAACAGCTATCACCATTAAAGAATCTGTTACCAATAAGGAAATACTGGACATTGATACAAAATCACTCAATGATTATATCGCTCAACAAGAGAAAAAAGTCGACCGAATTTTTAATGATTCACTCCTGCTCAAAACATTTAAAAACTACGATCAGTACCCAATAGCAGTTTATCAGGCATTTGAAAAGTTCAAAACCAATGAGAAGGTTTATTTATTTCTCTTTAAGGACCATGAACCGAAGATGTGGAGCACGCATTTATTTGTGCCAATTACAGATCAGGGATTTCCGGAAAAATCCAATTTTATTCAGGATGATAACCGTTCTTACGTTGTTCGAAAAAAAACAATTGGCAATATCAGTATACTCGCCTATATTATTGTTAAAGGCTATACAAATAACAACAACCCCTATTTAAATAGCTCATTGCGGAGGAACTTTTTCGACTCTCGAAATATCGACATTGCCTCCTATACAGACACGGTCACCATTAAAAATATCTATAGCAATGAAGGGTCTTATCTATTCTCTGTTAAGCTAAAAGACGGAGAGCATGAAAACGCCTATACGATTTTGCAATTCTTCTGTTGGCTACTTGCCTGGATCGCATTATTGATCTTCTTCAATAGTCTCTGCCTACATATGGCCAAGACAGGAAGGGCCTGGTGGTCTGCATTACTGCTATTATCGGTATTTAGCCTCGTCAAATTTGCCGATCTTAAATGGAATCTGCTGTCCGAAAACGCGACATTTTCAATTTTCGATTCGCGCAATTACGCTTACAATCGCTTCTTCCCCAATATATGGTCCGTGATGTCCACCACCATATTGGTGTTATGGTTGATTCTATTTATCTATTCAATTCGCAAAGAGCTCAATTTCGACAAGATAAAGAACATCCGGTTCTTCAGAATTCCTATCGCAATCGGATTTATTCTAAGTATATACCTGTCGTTCGGTCTATTGTATGACATCGCCGGTACCCTGATTACGCACTCCAATAACATCTATTTTGATTTCACAAAACTTGTCGATTTACATTTCCTAAGTTGGGTCGATTTAGGCATTGTTGGCATGGGTATTTTGGCCTTGAGCATCTACATTGATCTTGTCCTATTTTTTCTTAAAAAATTAGAGTTAAAACCGACGCAGCTACTCAACATTCAACTGGCATGTGTCATTTTTGTCATCCTGATCATTTCCTTTTATATTGAGAAAAATAGCCTGGTCAATTTGTTACTTGCACTGATCATCCTGATTAAATCATTTGGCGAGAAGTATTTCGACCGACATATATTAACAAATTATATCGCCGTACTGATACTTTGGGCAATCATAAGTGCAATCACGCACGCTCGTTTCTATAAGGAACGGAACTTAATTGACATGAAGATCTTATTGAGTAACCTACAATCAGAAGATGATGTCAATGCTGTTTCATTGTTCTCCGATATTGAAAGTAGCCTAGCAAACGATCAAGAATTAAAACACCTATTTAATATCAGTCTCCCCTATACCAACACTGAAGGGATCAACGATTTCATCAAGAAAAAGTACTTTAGTGGCTATCTTTCCAAATATGAGTTCAAAGCATATTATTATGATCAGAATAATATTCCGCTCAATCCAGCCAGTCAGAATAAGATCAATGAATATCGAGAAAAAGTAATCAACAAGTCGATAAAAGTCACGCAGAACTTTTACCGTTCCAGTGCGGAATTAGGTACGCATGAATACTTCTCCATCATCCCTGTCACCATTGACCAAAATAGAATTGTCAATGTTATCGTCAATCTTTCCAATAAAGATTTTAGCTATACGGTTCCCTATCCCGAAATCCTTACCGATATGCGGATTAACAATTCGCAATATTATAATAAAGGAGATTATTCGATAGCCCTCTATAAAGGCGGCTCCTTAATAACACAGTTTGGGAAATATACTTACGAGAACAATTTGAGGGGGCTGAAAGGTGTTCCAGGGGAATATATTCAAGTACTCGACCGAGATGCATACCTACATATGGCTTATGTTGCCAATAAATTTTCTACATACGTTATCAGTAAACAAAAACCTTCTTTTTGGGATTATCTAGCGACGACTTCATTTCTGTTCTTGGTATTTTTTATGATTTTCATGCTTTTCCATTTCATAAAATCACTCTATATCTTTCTTAAAAACACCAAGCTAACTTTCCGTAATTTAAAGTATCAGTTCTACAAAATAGTAAATAAAATACAGTACTCTACACGTATTCAGACTTCCATCATCTCATCGGTAATTCTGGCTATTCTTATTTCAGCGGTAATTTCATATATAAGTATCAACAAGCAGCTTTATAATAACAATAAAGCAAGTAAAGAGCGCTTTATTATCGAGCTGGGTAAACGGATGGAAAATATGTTGACCTACACGGATGAAACATCCACCGAAACGCAGCTGATCAGTATTCTCAAGACATTATCCGAAACAATTTCCAAAGACTTCAATCTTTATTCCAAATCAGGCAGGTTACTTTACAGTTCGCAGCGTAGAATCTACGATCTGGAGCTTTTCTCTACTTTCATTAATCCGGCTGCACTGAAAAATCTTTCCATCTTAAAAAAATCGGAGACAATTGAAGATGAGCGTATTGGCACTTTCCAATTTGAGACCAGCTACGCCACCATCAGGGATAAAAACTATAATACACTGGCTTATATAGGTATACCAAACTTCTCGCTTCAGAAGGAAGAAAATATCAATAAGAATCTTCTTTTAAATACCATAGTGAACATTTATTCGCTGATTATTATAGGCTTTGGATTTTATGCGACGTTTGTGGCCAACAGTGTCACCAATCCATTGAGCATCATCAGTAAGAAGATTTCACAACTACGCCTGGGGCAGCCCAACGAGCCTCTGTTTTGGCAACGAAATGATGAAATAGGTACATTGATCAAAGAATATAATCTTATGATCATAAAGCTGGAGGACTATGCTAATAAGATCAAAGATACCGAGCGAGAATCAACTTGGCGTGAGATGGCTCAACAGATTGCCCATGAAATCAAAAATCCGTTGACACCAATGAAATTAGGCATTCAGCAACTCCGCAGATCGTACAAAGACGAGGACCCTAAATTTCCGGATCGCTTCAATAAATTCTCCACTTCATTCATCGAACAAATCGATGCATTGACGCATATTGCCTCAGAATTTTCACATTTTGCAAAATTTCCAAATACGGTAATGGAAAACATCAATATTGTAGAGAAAGTAACAAAGTCCATTTCCTTGTACAACAATACACCAAATGTAAGTATTCGTCTCATTAACAATGCGGATCACAGAACCCTTATCGTTAAAGCAGATGGTAATGAGCTATTAAGAACCTTCAATAATTTGATAAAAAATGCGATTGAGGGCGGTTATGGACGAAAAAACATGAAGATCGAGATTTCCATTGAACGCTACTCAGACAAATTTGTCAAGATAGATATCAAAGACAACGGTTATGGGATTCCCAAAGAGATGCAGGATAAAATTTTCCAGATTAATTTTACGACAAAGAGTTCCGGAAACGGTTTAGGACTAGTTCTTGTCAAAAAGACAATTGAAGCCTGTAACGGGCAAATCTATTTTGAGACTGTAGAAGGCGAAGGTACAACGTTTCATATACTGCTTCCTTTGCAACAGATAGAATCTTAAATCAACTGTAATCAGACATCCAAGAAAGCGGATAGGATACTGCACCCAAAGCATCTAAATAATAAGATGAGCCGTTCCAAGTACATAAATAAGAGGCTACCACATTTTCAAGTAATGTAAATAAAACTAGGGCGTTCAGTTAGGCTCCTTATATCTCAAACATTGATTACATAAAACTGAACGATGAATGGGAATAGTCCTATTCTTACGACGTTCCAAGGATCAGCCTAACACAAACAGCGTACTATTAAACAAAAAAGAGGCTGTCTCAAAAA
>NZ_DFPI01000037.1:383427-426793 GCF_002377215.1 Sphingobacterium sp. UBA3519 | reverse complement strand
AATTTGAGACAGCTTCTTTTTTTATATTCGCTATGAACCAACCTACCCTAGCTTTTCTTTTAATTTGTTGACCTGAAAGTCAACCAATTTTTGAAGCGGCCCAGAAGCGATCATTTTCATCATCATGTTGAGATCAGCATCTATGATAAAGGTTGCCTTTGTCACTGTACCAGCAATAACTTGCAATTCCCAACGAAGAGTTACGTCAAAAGGTGCCTTCTCTAAAGGAGTCAACTTAATAAGATGATTCTCAACACGCTCTTCTACGCGAAGAGCCAATTTTGCCATATTCTGTATTGTAAATCGCGCCTCGTCCGTAGTCGAAGACCAATTGTAGATATTTTCAGGCATCAACTGCTCATGATTGTTGAGATCCGCCAAAAACGCATACACCTCGCCGACATTTTTGTTGATTTCTGTTGTATTCTGAATAGTAGTCATAACGATAAATTAATCCTCTTTATTGAAAATTGTCGCCCCAAGTAGCCGGGTTCAATCGCCACTTTTTCAAGATCTCAATATCCTCTTCCAATACATAACTATTTTCAGCAGCGACCTGAATCAAAGCATCATAATTACATAGACTGAAATAAGGACATTTTGCATCAGCAAAATTATCAGTAGCTTGTTGCAATCCATAAGTAAAAATAGACACCAAGCCAACAACATTGCAGCCAGCCTCACGTAACGCCTTTACAGCCACTAAACTACTCTTACCTGTCGAAATTAGATCTTCAATTACAACTACGCGTTGACCGCTAACTACTTCACCTTCAATTAAATTCTGACGACCATGATCCTTAGCTGAGCTTCTGACATAAGAAAATGGTAGTCCCAAATCTTGTGCTACCAAAACGCCTTGTGGAATACCTGCCGTAGCAACTCCAGAAATCATATCCACTGATCCAAACTCTTCTTGAATAAGCTTAGAAAGCTTTTGACGAATGTATGTACGAATCGCAGGATGAGATAAAGTGATACGGTTATCACAGTAAATTGGAGACTTCCAACCCGACGCCCATGTAAAAGGACTTTTAGGTTGCAATTTTATTGCTTTAATTTGCAATAAGGATTCAGCAACTTTTTGTTCAACCTCATTTAAATTATTCATGGCGCAAATTTATAAAATTTATATGAACGAAACCGTGCTAATTTTAGCAGATTTTGTTCCATCGAAAATCAAAAACCCACAAACAATTAGTTTTCAAGAGATTGACCTCCAAAAACTTTTCAAACAATCTGAAATTGATAAAGTTCCAAAAACATATCTCTACATCAACAAGGATTTTGAAACCGTATTTCAAAACTTAAAAAATAAAATTAAGCTCATTAAAGCTGCAGGTGGGCTGGTGAAAAATGGTGATGGAGACTATCTTTTTATCTACCGATTAGGAAAATGGGATCTTCCGAAAGGTAAAGTGGAAGAAAATGAAAAAATGCGGGAAGCAGCTGTACGCGAAGTTGAAGAGGAATGTGGCATCAAAATCAACTACTTAGGAAAAAAAATCACCACATCATACCATACCTATTTTTTGCGAAATGGAGAATTCGTCTTAAAAGCAACGAACTGGTATGAAATGGGAGTCAACAAAGTCCCTAAATTGATTCCGCAAACTGCAGAAGATATCACAAAAGCAGAATGGCGTCATGTGGACCAATTTGAAGACATACGCAACAATACTTACCCCATTATCGAAAATATCCTAAAAAAGGCAAAATAAATTGCCTTTCTTAGGATCATCTGACAGGAATAAAAAAGATCATGCCTATTTTTATATTATGGAAAATATAACAGGAAAAAGAGCCTTAATTACGGGTGGTGCGCGAGGATTGGGGAAAGCGATTGCCTATGCATTAGCGAAAGAAGGTGTTCATATCGCGATTACCGGTAGAAATGAAGCTGCTTTAAAGGATACGGCCACGGAACTTGCCGAGCTGGGCACTGAGGTCACTTATGCCGTCTTTGACGTATCAAATTATAGTGCAGTACAGGAGGAGATCGAGCGATTGAAAAATACCTTCGGTAGCTTTGACATATTAGTTAACAATGCGGGAGTAGCATCGTTTTCCACTGTGCTCGACATGGATGTTGCCGATTGGACATCGATCATTCAAACGAATCTCCTGGGTACATATTTTGTTACAAAAACTATTCTTCCGCAACTGATTGAAAAAAATCAAGGCGATATCATAATGGTATCTTCGACTGCCGGATTAAATGGCGCAGCCACCACTTCCGCTTATAGTGCATCGAAGTTTGGCGTCATCGGCTTCGCCGATTCTTTAATGCGGGAAGTACGGAAAAACAATATTCGGGTATGTACACTTATGCCTAGTACGATTGCCTCGGATATGCCCAAAGATCTTGGACTTACCGATGGTGATCCAGAAAAAGTTCTTCAGCCTGAAGATTTCGCGGAGCTGATCATTGCTAATTTAAAACTACCAAGAAGAGCCATGTTAAAATCAGCTTCTTTATGGTCTACAAATCCCTAATAATCGAATAGCTATTCATCAGGGTCAAATACAGCCCTTTTAATAGCTTTCTTTTATGATACAAAGAAATTGATTAAGATAGGAGCTTTCATTGCTCCTATCTTCTATAAACAAGCAATTATGAGTCAATTATTTTCATCAGTAAACATCGGAAATTTACAATTGAAAAATCGTTTGGTTGTATCCCCAATGTGTCAATACTCGGCAAAAGATGGTTTTGCAAATAACTGGCATTTGGTTCATTTGGGCCAATTTGCAATCGGCGGAGCTGCAGCAGTAATACAAGAAGCAACAGCAGTTAGCCCTGACGGTCGAATCAGTGATGGAGACCTTGGTTTATGGGACGACCAGCATATCGAAAAATTAAAAGAAATAACCGAGTTCATTAAAGCAAATAATTCCATACCTGGCATACAACTTGCCCATGCAGGCCGCAAAGCAAGCAGCAATAAACCTTGGCTTGGCAGGAATCAATTTTCACCAACGGACCCTCAGGGCTGGCAAACAGTTGCTCCATCTGCAATAGCTTTCCATGCAGGAGATTATGAACCACAGGAACTTGATGTTTCCGCCATTGAAAATCTGATTGAACAATTTGGAACAGCGACGAAAAGAGCAATCCAAGCCGGCTATGAAATTATTGAACTCCATGCAGCACATGGATATCTGATCCATCAATTTCTTTCACCACTGAGCAACTTACGAAAAGACACTTTCGGCGGGATCTTTGAAAATAGAATACGCTTTCTTATTGAAATTGTGAAAAGAGTAAAACAAGAAATAACAAGCCAAAGTTTATGGGTACGTATTTCAGCAACTGACTGGGCAGAAGCCGGCTGGGACTTAAAGCAATCCATAGCCTTATCACAACAGCTATATGCATTGGGGGTAGACCTGATTGATGTTTCAAGTGGAGGATTGGTCTCCTATCAAAAAATAGATGTAGGACCAGCATATCAGCTCCCTTTCGCCAACGCTATTAAGGAGAATACCAAGAATAACGTTGCCACTGTAGGTTTAATTAAAACTGCTATTGAAGCATCCGAGATCATTACGCGAAAGCAAGCAGATTTAATCTTAATCGCACGGGGATTTCTTGATGATCCACACCTTCCATTACATTTTGCCAAAGAATTAGACGCTGAAGTTCCTTGGCCTAAACAATATGAAAGAGCAAAATAATAGGAGAGACATGGTAAAATAGTCTGTATATGCTCCATATCCTAAACGGACAAAAGATATAACAAATGCCATGAGATAAGTATTTAAAGATGAAATTAAACCTCAACAAGATACATCATATTGCCATTATCTGTAGCAATTATGAACGTTCAAAGAAATTCTACACGGGCATACTGGGCCTGGAGATTGCTAGAGAATATTATCGTGCGGAACGTGATTCTTACAAACTGGACCTCAAACTCAACGATCATTACATTATAGAACTTTTTTCGTTCCCATCACCGCCTAATCGGCTCAGCTTTCCAGAAGCTGCCGGTTTAAGACATCTTGCATTCGAAGTCGATAATCTCGACATCGAATTAAATAAGCTCGAAAAAGCAGGTGTATCACATGAAGGGATCAGAATAGACGAGTTAACAAATAAACGCTTTACATTCTTCTTTGATCCTGATCAGGTTCCAATAGAACTATACGAACGTTAAAACAGAAAGCGGCATTGATTAAAATCAATGCCGCTTTCTGTTTTATTAGTGTACCACTAAGTGATTACAATTTACGTTTCACTTCAACTTGTTCGTAAGCTTCAACAATATCTCCTACTTGAATATCGTTGAAACGGTCAATATTCAAACCACATTCATAACCCATTGAAACTTCTTTCACATCGTCTTTAAAACGTTTCAACGATGCCAGTTTACCAGTATGAATTACAACACCATCTCTGATTATGCGGATATCATTATTTCTATTGATCTTACCTTCTTTAACCATACATCCGGCAATCGTACCCACTTTAGAAATTTTGAAGGTTTCTCTGATTTCAACCTCAGCAACGATTTTCTCTTCAAATTTCGGCGCCAACATACCCTCCATCGCAGATTTGATTTCATCAATCGCATCATAGATGATCGAATATAAACGTACATCAATTTGCTCGTTCTCTGCCAACTTACGTGCGTTTTGTGTTGGACGTACTTGGAAACCTATGATAATCGCATCGGAAGCAGAAGCTAACAATACATCTGATTCAGAGATTGCACCCACTGATTTGTGAATGATATTAACCTGAATTTCGTCAGTAGACAATTTCAATAATGAATCTGATAATGCTTCAATAGAACCGTCCACATCACCTTTAACGATAATATTAAGTTCTTTAAAGTTACCGATAGCCAAACGACGACCGATTTCATCCAAGGTAATATGTTTAGTTGCACGCATGCCTTGCTCGCGTTGTAACTGAAGACGTTTGTTAGCTACAGTTCTAGCTTCAGACTCGCTTTCAAGAACATAAAGCTTATCCCCTGCTGTTGGTGCGCCGGCCATACCCAAGATTTGCACTGGAACAGAAGGTCCCGCCTCTTTAACACGTTCACCTCTTTCATTAGTCAAAGCCTTCACCTTACCTGAATGCGATCCCGCTAAAATAGGGTCTCCAACACGTAATGTACCACTTTGTATCAACACCGTTGTCACGATACCACGACCTTTATCCAAAGCTGCTTCAATTACTGAACCAACAGCACGTTTTTTCGGATCAGCTTTTAGATCTAACATCTCAGCTTCCAATAGAACTTTCTCTAATAATAGGTCAACATTTTCCCCCGTTTTTGCTGAAATCTCTTGCGCTTGGAACTTACCGCCCCAGTCTTCAACTAAGATATTCATCGCAGAAAGCTGCTCACGGATTCTATCAGGATTTGCTCCCGGTTTATCTACTTTAGTAAATGCAAATACGATTGGAACTCCTGCTGCCTGCGCGTGGTTGATCGCTTCTTTTGTTTGCGGCATGACGGCGTCGTCAGCTGCGATAACAATAATAACAATATCTGTTACTTTGGCACCACGGGCACGCATCGCTGTAAAAGCCTCGTGACCAGGAGTATCCAAGAAAGTGATCTTCCGACCATCCTCCAATTTCACCGCGTATGCACCGATATGTTGGGTGATACCACCCGCCTCACCAGAAGTAACGTTCGCCTTACGGATATAATCCAGTAAAGAGGTCTTACCATGGTCGACGTGTCCCATGACCGTTACAATAGGCGCTCTTGAAATCAAGTTCTCTTCTGTATCCGGTTCCTCCAATTCAGCAGTCTCCTCATCCTCAGGTTTGATAAACTCTACCTGATAACCAAATTCATCCGCTACAATGGTTAAAGTTTCCGCATCTAAACGCTGATTAATTGACACGAACATACCCAAACTCATACAAGTTGCAATAATTTGGGTTACCTGAACGTCCATCAAATTAGCTAATTCGTTTGCAGTTACGAACTCTGTAACACGCAATACTTTTGCCATCATTTCTTGCTCCATTGCAGCTTCTTCCGCATGTTGAGCAACATCATCACGTTTCTGACGTCTCAATTTGGCACGTTGCGCAAATTTACCAGATTTACCTGCACCACTCAAACGAGCAAGTGTTGCTTTGATTTGATCTTGGATTTCCTTTTCAGTAGGTTCTTCCTTATTCTCAACAGGTCTTCCCTTACCTCTATTGTCAAAACGATTACCGTGTTGCGGTCTCGTACCTTGTCCTGGTCTACCTGAGTGTTGGTTGTTACCTCCTTGTCCCGGTCTACCTGGGTGTTGGTTGTTGTTTTGCCCTTGACGATTGTTCGGGTTGTTGTTAGGGCCATGATTCCCACCTCGGTTACCTCCTTGTTGGTCCCGGTTGTTGGGATTGTTACCATCGCGCGGTCCACGGTTTTGATTATTATGACCTTGACCTTGCCCCGCATTTGGGTTTACTGGACCATTTGGATTCGTACGCTTACGCTTACGTTTCTCATTATTATTTCCAGCATTTGAAGATGAAGCCACTGGTTTGTGGGAAGGTCTAGCAGATGGTAATTCAATTTTACCAATGACTTTAGGACCTGTCAATCTTTCCGCACGAGCAGAAATAATTTCATCTCCTTGTTTTTTCGCAGGCTCCACTATTGGAGTTACTGGCACAGCTTTCGGCGCTGTTTCTTCTTTTTTCTTGTCTTCTACCTTCACAGGTTCAGTTTTTGTCTCTACAACCGGAGTTGCTTTTACTTCAGTTTTATTTACTTCGGGTTTTTCTATTTCAGCTTTTGGTACAACAACTTCCGGCTTCTTTTCAATAACCTTTGGTTCTTCTTTTTTCGCTTCAACAATAGGCGCTTTGACTTCGGCTTCCTTCTTTTCTTCCACCTTAGCTTCAGCTTTAGCCTCTACAGGCGTTTCTTTAATGGTTTTTGGTTCCTCCTTAACAGGTTCTTCCTTCTTGACCTTACTTCCGCCTCTATTCAATGCGTCAAGATCAATCTTACCAACCACCTTCATACCACCTTGATGAACGGGCTCCTCCACTTTTGCAGGAGTAGTTTCCTTAACAGAAGGGATTTCTACTGTATTCTTGACCAAGATTTCCTTGGATTCATCATGATCTTCGAAATCCTCATTCTTAGATGATTCCTTAGGAGAAGAGGACGGCGACTCCTCACGACGAATTTTGCCAATCACAATTTGTTTAGCTTCATCTTTCAGTGATTTGTCTCCCTGAAACTCTTTTAACAGCACACCATACATCTCTCCGCTCAATTTAGTGTTAGGCTTTGCTTCTACATCATATCCTTTTTTCACTAAACATTCCACGGCGGTATGTATCCCGATGTTGAGTTCCTTTGCTGCTTTAAGCAAGTTTGTTCCTTTTCCTTCAGTCATCTATAATATAAACTATTTTAATATAATTACAAAAATATGTTTTTTTCCATCCATAAACAATTTATTCCGAATGTTAGATAGAAAAAAATTAACGAGCTGAATTTTATTCAAATTCAGCTTGTAAAATACGTACAATCTCACGAACAGTATCCTCTTCCAAATCGGTACGTCTAACCAGCTCTTCCTCGCTAAGAGACAACACCGACTTCGCTGAATCCAAGCCGACACGCTTCAATTCATCAATAACCCAGCTTTCAATCTCATCGCTGAATTCTTCGATATCGACATCTTCATCAAACTCGTCATTTTCGCGATAAACATCTATTTCATAACCAGTCAATTTACCAGCCAATTTAATATTATGTCCCCCACGTCCAATGGCTAAAGAAACTTGATCCGATTTTAAATATACAGCCGCAGTCTTATTTTCTTCATCGATTTTGATTGAGCTAATTCTTGCAGGGCTCAAAGCACGAGCGATGTACAACGAATGATTTGTTGTAAAATTAATTACATCAATATTCTCATTACGCAGCTCACGAACGATACCATGAATACGAGACCCCTTCATACCAACACAAGCTCCTACAGGATCAATACGATCGTCATAAGACTCAACAGCAACCTTTGCTCTTTCCCCTGGCTCACGAACGATTTTCTTGATCGTAATCAAACCATCGAAAATCTCAGGAACCTCAAGTTCAAATAAACGTTGTAAGAACGCAGGTGCAGTACGTGAAATAATAATCTTCGGATTATTATTCATCATATCTACTTTATGCACAACTGCGCGAATGCCATCTCCCTTTTTGAAATAGTCAGCTGGGATTTGCTCTGATTTAGGAAGAATTAATTCATTCCCGTCCTCATCCAATACCAAGATCTCCTTTTTCCAAATCTGATAGACCTCACCAATGACCAACTCTCCTTCTCTATCTTTATATTTCTTAAAGACCTCGTCTTTTTCCAATTCCAAAACCTTAGATACAAGCGTCTGACGTGCCGCTAAAATTGCACGACGACCAAAGCTTTCCAATGTGATCTGTTCAATAAAATCATCACCTACTTCCAAATCTTCATCATGCTTTCTAGCTTCCGCTAATTCGATTTCAAGGTCATCATCTTCTGAAAACTCATCTTCAACAACGACACGCGTCCTCCAAATCTCCAAATCTCCGTTATCTGGATTCACGATAACATCCACATTTTCATCCGTACCAAAACGACGACGGATCATACTACGAAAAACCTCTTCCAATACTGTAATAACAGTAGGTCTATCGATATTCTTAAACTCCTTAAACTCTTGAAAAGAGTCTATCAGATTGATGTTGCTGTTACTCATTATTATTAAAATGAAATTACCACTTTTGTTGCTTTTATTTGATCAAAAGGAAGTTCTTTTTCTACCTCTTGTGCTTTTTTACCTTTTTCTTTTATCTTTTGAAGAACATTGATCTTCATCTCGTCTACGGTCAATAATGTACCTTCAACTTTTGTATTATCGTTCAACTTTACCTGAACTGTACGACCTATATTCTTTTGATACTGTCGGATATTAACAAAATTAGCATCAATACCTGGAGATGAAACCTCTAAACGGTAAGCATCATCAACTACATTTTCCTCCTCCAAGTGGAAACCAACATGACGGCTCACCTGTGCGCAATCATCAATATTCACACCATTATCTCCGTCCAAAAGAATCTCGAGAATTTTATTTGGGCGCATCTTCACACTGACGATAAACAAATCCTCGCGATCTGCAATTTTTTCCGCGATGAGTTCAATAACTCTCTTTTCTATATGCTGCATTGTTCTGTTTCTAGAAATGCTAAATTAATTGAATTAAAAAAAGGGGGCAATACGAGCCCCCTTCCTTTCAGATATGCAAATATAGCATTTTATAAAATAAAAAACAAACTTAGATAGATTGTTTTTATATTCAATATACCTACAGTCCCTATAAAAATAAGCTATCGATCGCTCCTCAGTCCTTGCAATCATCTTCACAGCGTGACTAAATAATAAAAATACGTAGATAATTCTCCACTATTTAGAACCATCCACCACTGCATTAATCGTCTTCTGCATTTGCGCCATCATGCTTGTCAGGGTTTCTATGGTTGGCTCCGGAGTAGGTTCGGGCAGCTGTGTACTGATAAAAGCCTTAGCCTTCCACACTTCAAGAATATCAGCAGTCTCTACCCAATAAGGCTCATAGGTCTTATTATCAGAAACAAGCTTCAAACCTTTATCCTCTTTAAATTTAAAAGCAACGCGTTTATACACCACACCATCTTCTTTCGACACGACAATATAGGTACTTCCTGGTTTAATATCATGCCAATTTTCTACGTATTCGGCCACAATAATAGAACCAGAAGGTAAAGGCAACATCGAATCCCCTTTTATTTCAAAAGCACGAAATGTCCCCTGACCAAACATAGGTAGCGAAAACTTTGGCAACTCAGCAACATATTCTGGATCACCATATCCATTTAAATACCCCGCACTAGCCTTAACCGGAACAAGTTCGATATTTTCACGATCATCTGCATCCACAGTCACACTAAGCACCCTTAAATTTGAGGCATTGCTTTTAGGAACCGGCTTCCATTTGTCATCAATAACATCGTTTGCCAACTCATCCATAGTCAAACCATAGAATTCGGCAATCTTCTTTAATAACTCATATTTAGGCTCTGCTCGATCTTCCTCGTATGCACCGACAGACGCACGCTTAATTTCCATAAGATCAGCAAATTGTTGCTGGGTGATTTTTTTTCCTTTTCGAAGGAATTTCAGATTGGACGAAATATTTGACATATTATTTTTTCAAAAAAATATTTTGCAAAAACTAATTTTATTAGTAATATTGTGCCAATAAAATTAGTAAATATATTTTAAACGTCCAAATAATTTAGCATTATGAACAATTTTATTGTATATATATCAACTGACAACAATCGGAAACACTTTAAAATCGGTCTCAGTTCCAACATCTTTAGTACAGTAATGGAACTACAGCAGTCCAATAATTTTATTTTCAACCAGGGCCCTAGCTTAAATCGAATAATCTACACAGAATCTTTCACAAATTCGGAGACCGCCAATAAGAGAATAAGTGAACTGCAACATTTTACAACCATGCAAGTCGAAAGGCTCATCCGTAAATATAATCCTAATTGGAATAATCTTTTCCCTCAGCAACACCAAACGTTCACCAAGAGAGATTCCAACCACGCAGCCTAGCATAAAAAAAGCCACCTTAGTTAAACTAGGCGGCCATCTTTATTTTTTAGATATATCTTTAACTATTATCAGTTTTGACTACCAAGCTCCTCCAACGAGGATGACCCCACGCTACTCGTTCCGCTATCAGCACCTTCAGTATGATTACGCTCAACAGGATGCTCCGTTCCCTCTTCCTCAGGCCCTATTAATCCTTCATCAGCGGGCTCTTCTACCTGCGTAGAATCACTCTGCTCTGGCTCTGGATCGCTATAGCGGGGAGTTTCGCATTTGTAAGATTTTGTAATTTCGACAGTCGGGCTAGGAAACTTACCTTGCGTATACCCCAACTGCTTATCTTTATATACTGACTCCATGTATACGCCAAATATCGGCAATGCTGTACGGGAACCTTCTCCCGAATGGGAATTTTTAAAGTGAATACTCCGCTCGTCACAACCAACCCATACACCTGTGACCAAATCTTTCGTCACCCCCATATACCAACCATCCACATATTCAGACGAAGTACCTGTCTTTCCTCCAATTTCATTTTCCTTATCAAACAAGTCCCACTCCCACAATCCCTGAGAGGTACCCCCAGGTTCTTCCATGCCACCACGAAGCATATAGGTCATCAACCAGGCATCTTGCTTATCCACAACTTGTTTACGTTCCGCCTGAAAGGTCGCAATCACATTACCGTCATGATCTTCGATCTTAGACACCAATAAAGGAGTAACACGCTCGCCATGATTCATCATCGTCGAGTACCCATTCACCATCTCAAAAACAGAAACATCATTTGGCCCCAAACCCACCGAGGCAACAGGATTTAATTTACTCGTAATACCACAACGATGCGCTGCATCGACTACTTTTGCAGGCGTAACCATATCAGTCAATTGTACCGTTACCGAATTAATTGAACGCGCCATTGCGTGACGCAAAGACATTTCACGATAGGAAAAATTCCAGTCTGCATTTTTAGGCTCCCATATCTCCACAGAGTCCCCTTTATCAATCTTGATTGTAACGGGTTTATCTGTAATCTTGTCACATGGAGACATCCCCGACTCCAAAGCAGCCAGGTATACAAAGGGTTTAAATGTAGAACCAGCCTGTCTCTTCGCCTGCATCACGTGATCATACTTAAAATATTGATGGTTTATACCACCCACCCACGCTTTAATTTCACCCGAATATGGATCCATAGACATCATTCCCGCATTTAGCATCATAGCATAATACTTCAACGAATCCATTGTGGACATATCTTTTTCGATCTTACTACCATCCCTCCAATTATAGACTTCGATCTTCTTCTTTTTATTCAAGAAGTAATTGATGCTATCCGGGGTATTTGCATATTTTTTGCTTAAAAAAGCATAATAAGGAGTTTTCTTTGCCAAATTATCCAAAAAGTTCGGAATAACCTTACCTGATAAATCGCGCCAAGGCTCCTGTCCTTCCCAGGTATTATTTAGACGTTGCTGCAATTCGACCATTTGTTTCGCCACAGCCTCTTCAGCATGTTTTTGAAGCTTAGAATTTATCGTGGTGTAAATTTTCAAACCGTCTGTATAGATATCGTAATTATTATCCTCAGACCATTTCTCCAACCACTTAGCAACAGCAGCACGCAAGTAAGAATCTCCCCCAGCATTCAGGTCTTGACTATTCGTATTCAAAACAATCTTCTCTTTAACCAGACGATCATATTCCTCTTTTTTCAAAAAACCGCCTTTATACATCTGGCTTAAAACCGTGTTTTTCCGCACAAAAGCATTTTCGGGATTGCGAATAGGGTTATATAAGGTCGTACCTTTTAACATTCCGATCAAAACAGCAGCTTCATTTTGATTCAATTGATTAGCCCCCTTTGAAAAATAGCGCTTTGCAGCAGTCTCAATACCATACGCATTGTTACTAAAGGATACTGTATTTAAATACATTTCCAATATCTGATTTTTGGAATAGCGTTGTTCCAATTTATAAGCCGTCATCCACTCCTTGAACTTTGTCACCACCAAGCCCGCGACAGGAAGACGTGTCAACAAACCGCCTGCCTTATTATAACGTGTACGATAAAGATTTTTAGCTAATTGTTGCGTAATGGTACTCGCGCCACGCTTATCTCCTTTTAATGTAGAGATAATACCGGACCCAAGTCCGAAAAAATCAACACCATTATGACTATAAAAACGAACATCCTCAGTTGCGATCAACGCATTCGTCACTGACTTCGGAATACTATCAAATGGAATTGGATTCCTATCCTCATCAAAATACCGCCCGATTAAAACACTGTCTGCGGTATATAACTCCGTTGAAATATTAACACTTGGCATAACAATATCCTTTTTTGTCGGAGAATAACCGAAAAGCCACAAAAAATTCAATTGTATAGCACAAACCAATATAATGATAAAATATATTGCTATAACGAGATAACGAAGAATCCTATTCTTAATACGTTTAAACATAAATGGAAATTTATCTTATATTCAACACATCCGACAAGCAAAAGGTTTTATGCCCATCAAATATGCCTCTATATCTATTTTCAGGGGCTAAATATACAACTAAATAAATCGCTGTAATCAACTATTTACATTTTTTAACAATAAAAAACAGACCATAATCAACTGTAAAATATGACATGGTTCCAAAGGATTGATTTTGAAAATTACCACGACAATTAAATAGCAAAGGGGATATCTGGGAAAACAAGCCGAATCTACTCTTTTTTATAAATTTGGCTTCGCGTTCCACAAATATTATACCCATTTTTCATTTATTATCGATTTTATTTTAAAATAATAATGATATTTGTTTAAATTTAGATGTAAAAAAGTCAACTATTAGCATGTTAAAACAAACATTACAACAAAAGCTATTACAGAAATTGTCGCCGCAACAAATCCAATTTATAAAATTGTTGCAGGTTCCGACGGTTTCATTAGATGCTAGAATCAAGGAAGAATTAGAAGAAAATCCTGCGTTAGAAGATGGTAGCTTGACGAATATGACGGATCCTATAGAAGAATATCCCGATAAAGATCCAGATGATAATTTTGACAATGAAGATGGGTTCGACTCTGAAGACTTTAGTTTAGAAGACTATATTCAGGAAGATGATTTCAAAGATTACGGCAGTGGCTATGACTATGGAGACGACGATGATGACCGGAAAGAAATGCCTGTTGCTATTCAGCACTCTTTTTACGAGCAGTTACAACAACAATTAGACCTTTTGGCGTTAGATGACAAACATTTTTTAATTGGCCAACAAATTATTGGCAGTTTAGATGATGACGGTTATTTGCGGCGTCCGATTATCAATCTTGTCGACGATCTCGCTTTTGGTCAAAATGTAATGACTGATGAGCAGGAAGTACTTGACATGCTAAAAGTAATTCAAGATTTTGAACCTGCTGGGATTGGAGCGCGGGATTTGCAAGAGTGTCTGTTAATCCAGTTACAGAAAAAGGACACACAAAATCCTACAATCAAACTTGCGATTAAAGTTGTGGCAAATTACCTTGAAGAGTTCACGAAAAAGCATTATGATAAATTAGAAAAATCCTTAGGCGTTTCATCGGAGGATTTGAAAAATGTTGTCAACGAGATCCTAAAACTTAATCCAAAACCAGGAGACTCCGGCGCTGTCGCTGGCAAACAACTTCATATTATCCCGGATTTCCATATCAGTAATAATGATGGCACATTACATCTGACGTTAAATGGCCGAAATGCACCCGAGCTCCGTATAAGTCGTGATTACCAGCATATGTTTGAACATTACGAGAAATCTGATCAAAAGGATAAAAAAATGAAAGAGGCCGTACAATTCGTCAAACAGAAACTCGACTCAGCCAAATGGTTTATTGATGCGATAAAACAACGTCAGCAAACCTTACTCAAAACGATGAATGCAATCATGGAATACCAATATGATTATTTCCTTACCGGTGATGATCGAAAATTAAAACCCATGATATTGAAAGACATCGCTGATAAAATCGATATGGATATATCTACTGTGTCTCGGGTAGCAAATTCAAAATATGTACAAACAGAGTTTGGAACCTTTCTCCTAAAATCATTTTTCTCCGAAGCCATTCAAACAGATTCTGGCGAAGAAGTATCCAATAAAGAGGTTAAGAAAATATTAGAAGAGTGCATCTCAAAAGAAAATAAACGGAAACCCTTGGCTGACGAAAAACTAACTGAGATCCTAAAAGAAAAAGGCTACAATATTGCGCGGCGAACGGTAGCAAAATATCGGGAAGCATTGAATATTCCTGTAGCAAGATTACGAAAAGAGCTCTAAGAGCTCTTTTTGTTTTTCCCACAGACCAAATCCAAATTAAGAATAGTATCTTTGTGCTGTATTAAAATAAGCATTAAAGAATGAGCAAAGTAAAAGTTGGAGTTGTACAGATGAGCTGTACCGCAAGCAAACAAGAGAATCTCGAAAAAGCTATCGCTAAAGTAAAAGAAGCCGCTGCAAAAGGTGCGCAAATTGTGTGTCTGCAAGAACTATTTACCTCTTTATATTTCTGCGATGTGGAAGATTACGACAATTTCGCACTGGCTGAATCCATTCCCGGCCCATCAACGGACGCCCTATCGGCTGTTGCTAAAGAAGCAGGCGTCGTAATTATCGCTTCATTATTTGAAAAAAGAGCAGAAGGACTGTATCATAATACAACTGCTGTATTAGATGCAGATGGTTCCTACTTAGGGAAATATCGCAAAATGCACATTCCAGATGACCCTGCATTTTATGAAAAATTCTATTTTACCCCAGGAGATTTAGGCTACAAGGTATTCAAAACAAAATTTGGAAGAATAGGCATTTTAATTTGCTGGGATCAATGGTACCCTGAAGCATCTCGAATTACCGCATTGATGGGTGCAGAAATCTTATTCTACCCTACAGCTATTGGATGGGCAACAGATCAAGATGAAGAAACCAACAAAGATCAATACAATGCGTGGCAAACAATACAACGCTCCCATGCTGTTGCAAATGGCGTCCCTGTGGTATCTGTTAACCGCGTCGGATTTGAACAGGATGGTGCGATGAAATTCTGGGGTGGAAGCTTCGTAACAAATGGACAAGGAAAACTGCTTTACCTCGCTTCCCACGACAAGGAGGAAATTGAGGTTGTCGAATTGGACTTAAATGAATCGGATTATTTCAGAAAACATTGGCCATTTTTGAGAGACCGAAGAATCGAAACATACGCACCTATCACCAAACGTTTTATTGACGAAGACTAATATTGGATATTCTAGCCATTTCAGTTTCGAACGCACACAACTGTGCTGAAACGAACTGAAATGGCTTTTTTTAATCCCATTAAAATAAGTATGGAACAAAAAAAGACATTCACACAGGACTATTTTGACAATTCCCCGAAACAACAGGGCTTCTCATTTCCCGCAGAATGGGCAAAGCAAGAAGCCTTATGGTTGAGCTGGCCACATAAAGAGGAATCCTGGCCTAGGAAGATCGAAACAATATACAAACCCTATTGCGAATTTATTAAAGTCGTAGCAACCGGGCAAAAAGTAAGGATTAACGTCGCTAACGAGGAAATGCAAAATTTTGCTATTACCGCGCTCAAAGAAGTGACAACCGATTTTAGCAATATCGAATTCTATTTTAATCCGACAAACGATGCTTGGTGTAGAGACCACGGTCCCGCTTTTATTATTAACCAAGCAACAAATCAAAAAGCAGTAGTCGACTGGGGCTATAATGCCTGGGGTGGAAAATACCCTCCTTTCGACCTGGACGATATTGTTCCGACACGTATTGCCACAACATTCAACCTTCCTCTATTTGTCCCTGATATCGTCATGGAAGGCGGTTCAGTTGAGTTTAATGGCGCAGGAACAATCATGACAACAACGGCTTGTCTATTGAATAAAAACCGAAATCCACACCTGACAAAAGAGCAGATAGAAACTTATTTAAAAGAATTTTACGGTCAGGAACAGGTTTTATGGCTTGGAGACGGTATCGTTGGAGACGATACAGATGGACACATTGACGATATCACACGTTTCGTCAACGAAAACACCGTTTTAACAGTTGTCGAGGAAGATCCAAGGGATGAAAACTACGAGATACTTCAAGAAAATCTAGCAACACTTCGTTCATTTAGGCTCTTAAATGGAGAGCCACTGCATATCGTTGAGCTCCCAATGCCAGCACCGGTCATCTATGACGAAACAAGATTGCCTGCTTCTTATGCTAATTTCTACATTGCAAACGATATCGTTGTTGTACCGATCTTCAACGATAAAAATGACCAAAGAGCACTGGATACTATCCAAGGCTGTTTCCCTACACGTAAAGTCATCGGTATAAATTCCGTTGACATTATTTGGGGTCTGGGAAGTTTCCACTGTTTAAGCCAGCAGGAGCCGGCACTGAGCTAAAAAAACTATCCATAGAAAAAATGTCCCCAAAAAGTTAAACACTCTTTTGGGGACATTTTTTATGATAAAAAGTCGAGCATAGTTTTGAGTTTTTTTTGTTAAACTGTGTTAAACAACTATGACGTTTACCCCAGCTTTTTCTAACGATTCCACAAAGCTTGTATTTACTTTGTCATCGGTAATTAATATATCAATTTTATCAAAACCACAAATTCGTCCGAAACTTCTTCTTCCAAATTTGGAAGAATCTGCAAGAACGACAACTTTTTGAGCCGTATCGATCATAATGCGATTTAATTGAGCTTCCTGCGCACTTGACGTTGATACCCCGTACTCCAGGTCAATCCCGTCTACACCCAAAAACAATTTACTGCAATAAAAATCCTGTAATAAATTTTCTGCATACTTTCCCGTTACGGATGTTGAGGTCTTGCGAAGCGTCCCCCCCATCTGCATGATTTCAACCGAAGGATATTTGATCAATTCCATTGCAACATTCAATGCCGAAGTCACTACAGTAATATTTCCTTTAGGAACAATCTGCTTTGCTAGCGACTGCATGGTCGTTCCTGAAGCTATAATGATGGAATCATTTTCCTCAATCATTTCAGCCGCTTTTTTCCCGATCCTGCTTTTATCATCCGAACGAAGTTTCTCTTTTTCAAATACGGTACGATCAGTCGTATAAGGATTATATTGTGTTGCCCCGCCATGCGTCCTAAACAACAATCCACTATCTTCCAACAAGGTCAAATCCTTCCGAATGGTCACAGAGGAAACGCCCAATTCCTCACATAGATCAATTACCTGAACTACGCCGACTTCCTTTAATTGTTTTAAGATATATTGATGTCTCTCTACATTTGTCATGGCTCTATTATAATATGCTGTTAAAATACTAATCTATTATCGGTTTGTTCAAAGGAAAACACCAATATCTGGCAAAAATTTCTCGATATGGGTAAATTCCCGCAAATATGACCCCCTACTTAAATTTCCCATAGTAGAATTGATGTTAAAATAATGAAATTATTTAATTTTTTCACCTTGGTAGTCACAAATTCATTTTTCTTTTTAAAATAAAAATGAATTAAAATTGCAAAGGATCAGGCAGGACATATTCATATTCCAGTTCCTCTTGAAGTAATTCACCCCTAACTATTTTTTGAATCGTATTCGTTGCTTCGAATGCAAGTGGCAAAATATAGCCATATTTTTTTGCAGACGCTAGAATTACGTCCTTTTTTTTAGGATGTAAGGGAGCAACAACATTGTATACAGTATGTTTAAGCACATTGCAAGATGCCGCCTCTAACAGTCTGATCACATCATCGATATGAACAAAATTGGCTGGCTGTTCACCCGTCGTACAAATACGTTCGGAAAAATATTTGGCAAAAACACGGTTTTTACCAAACAAACCTCCTAATCGATAAATTATGGTATCAGCCAATCCCAACATGCATGCTTCAGCAAGCAAGAGTTTTGATGAGAGCTCGGTTGTATCTGCATAGAATTCATCAAATACAGCATCTTTATCCGGATAAATTCCAATAGAGCTCAGAAAGACTTGTTTCTTCCAAGTAATGTGCCTGTAAAATGATTTAATATTCGAAAATCTGTTTTCAAGAATCGATACACTATTTTTCTGACTTGCCGGAATACTGTTTAATACGAAGTCAAATTGAGTAGGTAAATCTATCCTTGCTGGAAAGTTTTCATAATCAAAGTCTAGAATAAATGAAAAAATACCATCGGCATTCAACCGATGGTATTTTTCAGATGTTGTCGTACTAGCCCAAACCTCATGGCCTTGATACTTCATATGTAGCGCAAAAGATTCTGCAAGCCAACCACATCCCAAAATGAGTATCCTCATATTCTGATAAGACTATTAATAGGCTTTTGCAAAGAGTACACGACGATTTGAAGGCTTCCCGGTAAAGATACAAACACCTTCCTCTTCTTTCGCATCCAGAGGAATACAACGAATTGTTGCCTTGGTTTCTTCTTTTACGCGTTTTTCTGTTTCTGTTGTTCCGTCCCAATGACAAGAGATAAAACCACCCTTACCTTCCAGCACTTCTTTAAACTCATCATACGAATTCACTTCAGTGAAATGCGATGTCCTGAAATTTAATGCTTTTTGGTATATATTTTCTTGTATAGTATCTAGCAATTGTACAATAGTACCGGCCAAGCCCTCCTGAGCAACCGTTTCCTTCGTTTGGGTATCACGTCGCGCTAATTCTACCGTACCGTTTTGCATATCTCTTGCCCCGACTGCGACACGTACAGGAACACCTTTTAACTCCCATTCTGCAAATTTAAAGCCCGGACGTTGAGTGTCCCGATCGTCGTATTTTACGGATATGTCGTTCACCCGTAATTCTTTTGTCAACTGATTCACGAATTCATCGATCTGTGCTTTTTCTGCATCAGTTTTAAAAATCGGAACAATGACAACTTGAATTGGTGCCAATTTTGGTGGCAATACCAATCCTTGATCATCTGAGTGAGCCATAATCAATGCACCCATCAAACGTGTAGAAACACCCCAAGAGGTCGCCCAAACATGCTCCAATTTTCCTTCTTTAGACGTAAATTTCACGTCAAACGCCTTTGCAAAGTTTTGGCCGAGGAAATGAGAAGTTCCTGCTTGCAATGCTTTTCCATCTTGCATCAATGCTTCAATACAATAGGTATCCAAGGCACCCGCAAAACGTTCGTTTTCTGTTTTTCTACCACGTACAACAGGCACAGCCAATATCTTTTCAGCAAATTCCGCATAGACATCAAGCATACGTTCGGTTTCTTCAATAGCCTCTTCTCTGGTTGCGTGAGCTGTATGGCCCTCCTGCCACAAAAACTCCGCAGTACGCAAGAAAAGACGTGTACGCATTTCCCATCGTACGACGTTGGCCCATTGGTTGACCAAAATTGGAAGATCACGATAAGATTCAATCCAACCACGGTAGGTATTCCATATAATCGTCTCAGAAGTCGGACGTACAATTAGCTCTTCCTCCAATTTCGCCTCTTCATCCACTACGATCTTACCTGTACCATCGTTTTTTAATCTATAATGAGTTACTACCGCGCATTCGGTAGCGAAACCTTCCACATGCGCAGCTTCTTTTGAAAAAAACGATTTGGGAATGAATAAAGGGAAATAAGCGTTGCTATGACCTGTTTCTTTAAATCTTTTATCTAAGATCGCTTGCATCCGTTCCCAGATGGCGTACCCGTATGGTTTAATCACCATACAGCCTCGTACAGCTGAATTTTCAGCGAGATCAGCTTTGATCACAAGCTCATTATACCATTGCGAATAATCTTCTGCACGACTTGTTATTCCTTTACTCATATGAAATTGATAAATTATTGTAACATTCTTACGTTAAATCTCGTCTGCAATTCTAATACGAAAAGCGTTCAATAAAAAATATTTGTATTTTTGATTACTTCGATTAAACCCCGTCGAGAAATTTGCGTCTAAGATAGTAAATAAGGCTGTATAATCGAAAATAACGATTTAGGATATTATGAAAAAAAATAGATTATTTATCGGAGCACTTGCCATAACAGGAGCGTTCATGCTGGGTTCCTGCGGTACGAGTAGGCAAATCTATGGCGACGATGTCTATGGCAATAGTGGGCAAGCGAGACAAAAGGTTTACCAAAGCCCAGATTATTATTACACGGATGCAGATCAGGCCCAACCAAATGGACAGGCACAAGGTGGTTATTATGATGATGAATATTCCGATCAGGATTACAACAGTGATTCCTATGAAGATCTCGAATACGCTAATCGTATCAACCGTTTTTATTACGCAACTCCAGGGATGACCTATTTCGACCCATTTTTTGACCCATGGTATGGCTATGGCTTCGGTGGTTGGTACGGATACGGACCATCATTTGGAATGGGCTGGGGATGGAACTCTGGTTGGGGATCATCGTGGTCGATCGGCCTTGGATGGGGTTGGGGATCTAGCTGGGGCTGGGGATCTCCTTGGTATGGAGGCTATAGACTTTGGGGTGGCTGGTATGGCGGTGGCTACTGGGGATCAGGCTGGTACGGAAATGGATACTGGGGTGGTGGTTATTGGGGCAATTCGAGACCTCGTTACGCTTCAAGTAGATCTGTATACAGAGATAACTATAATACGCGAAGTTCATCATCAAGAACCCGGACTTCAGGCGGGTATGACCGTAACGGCGTTGCCCGAAATTCCGGCGGATATGATCGCACTGGCGTAGCGCGTGATTCGAGAGGAAGAATCACATCTGTAACTGGCAGATCGAGAAATACGGATGGTTCAGTTTCATCGCGTAGTTCATCATACGATAGAACAGGAGGAAGAACAAGAACTTCCGATGGCATATCAAACAGGGGTTATTCAGACGGTACGCGTTCAAGAACATCCGAGCGAGTAAACGGTTCCTACCCGAATAGTACACGCAGTACAGGTGGCTACTATAATAATGGCACGCGGTCACGCACAAGCTCTGGGGAGGTATCTCGTCCGATGAGCCGTTCCATGGAAACACGTTCTAGCAACCCAAGCTCGACGTCAAGACCAACCTATACGCCTCCAACAAGAAGCTATGATAGTGGTTCATCCCGCTCTTCTAGTGGTGGTTTCTCTGGCGGTGGTAGCTCGAGATCTTCGGGTGGAGGTTTCTCCGGAGGCGGTAGCTCAAGATCAAGTGGAGGACGTACTCGATAGTTAAAAGCATTTGAACAGTAGCATACAACATTTTGTATGCTACTGATTATTATTGACGACATTTCAGCATATGACAATCAAAAAATTACTTTTTGGAACTGCATTCGTTTTAGGTGCAGCAGGGACTACTCAAGCGCAATATACGAAAGATGTACTTTTATTTTCCCAAGGGGACAATGGTGGAACAGCTCGTTTTAAAGCCATGGGAAACGCTTCTACCGCATTAGGTGGAGATATTAGTTCGATTACGAGTAACCCCGCCGGCTTGGGCTACTTCAATCAGTCTGACGTATCGGTAACAGCCAGATACCTTAACAATAAAAATAAAACCGACTATTTTGGCCAAAATTCAAATAGCAGTAAGAATAATTTCAACTTGGATAATGCTGGAATTGTTTTTCACTTGCCAACTTATCGCAACGGAGGCAACTTAGATAAAGGCTGGTTAAATTTCAATGTCGGTATTGCTTATAATCGCAATTATGTCTATAATAATCTGCTAGAATATCGAGGAGTAAATAACACAAGTTCGATCTCTGACGCTTATTCTGACCAGCTATCGTCACCTGGCGGTATGAATGGCTGGGGCCAGGAAGTTTATAATAACTCTTTATTATTTGATAAAGAAACAGGCAATAACGGAAGATATTTCCCTATTACTGACTTTGATAATTTTAATGGAAAGGATGGCTTTGATCAGGTAAATTCTATTTTGGAAAAAGGCAGTAAATCCGAATCTGTATTATCTTTTGGTGCAAACTATAGCAACAAATTATATTTGGGGGCAGCTTTAGGATTTACAGCCTATAGTTATGACAATTCAAGTTGGTATACTGAATATGGAAGAACATTGAACGCCGAAAATTTGGCAAAACGTAATCCAGGTTCTGAATATTTAGATCCAAAAAACGTCGAAAAAAATAAAATTCTTGGCAAGGATTATGAGTTATTTGATGACTATATACAAGTAACTGATGGTACAGGTGTAGATTTCAAACTAGGGGTAATCTATAAGTTCACACCTACTTTCAGTATGGGCTTTACAGCCAAGTCGCCAACATTTATGAGTATTCGGGATGAAACTTATAGCAATTCGGAATTCCGCTATTTTAATCGGGATGAAGATAAATCTTTCAAGGAATACAGAACCAGTGATGACGCAGGACATAGTTACCTGGAATACAATATGAATACACCCTATAAATTGTCTGTAGGTGCTAGTCAAGTTTTTTCAAGAGGATTAATAACCGCAGATGTTGAATGGGTAGATTATGCCGCCATGCGTTTTAAAGATGTTGGCAACTACAGTAAAAGTTTAGAAAAGAACATGAACCAAAACATTAAAGATACTTACCAAGGTGCATTTAATGCGCGAATCGGTGGTGAAGTTTTATTTGATAATGTATTAAGTGGTCGAGCTGGTTTCAATTATAGTGGCAATCCTTATAAAGATGTAGATTATACCAACTATACGGCTTCTTTAGGTATTGGTGCGAAACTCGGTCGGGGAATGTATATTGATTTGACAGGAGCTTATAATGCCATAAAATATGAAGAAAGACCTTACCTTATAGATGAACAGTACTTTGGCAATACAAGTCCAATAGCCAATATAAAAAATCAACGAACCAATGTGGTATTGACAATTGGCTCTAAATTTTAAGAGATCCTTTTCTCAGAAAAAACGTCCAGCTTGTCTGGACGTTTTTCATTAATCACCATCCCAGCAACCATAATTTAAAAGCTTTTAGTAAATTTGCCCTCTTGGTTGAAAATTACATGGCGAATCACACAATTTCAAAAGCATTCAATTTCATTTTTACATACCCGATTTGGCGGATCGAAATCGATGCGGAGAATAAATTGATTGCGGTAGAGACAAGAAATCCAGATGATACCCTGCCCTATTTTAATGTGATTACTTTTGAAGGAACTTACGTTTTACGGGACTTCAAGGCAATTGCCAAAGAATGGGTATTAGGCGGAATCCAATGTAAAAAATTGATACTAAAGAAGATTGCGCATAATTCACCAATTGATGCAGGCATACAACTAATCAATTGTTACAATCCACAACAACAAGAAACCTGGTTCAACTATACTTTTATCAATATGGTTGACCAAGGACTACTTATTAGACCCAAAGTAATAGCAGAGGGATTACAACTATTTTTGAATCTCCAAACGATGTTGATTGAAAGCAAAAATGAGAATTCCATTAAACCTTATGCCAGTGCGCTCGTCTATCCTATCATCTACAATGGTGAAATACCCCTTTTTTTGAAGGACTTCCCAATTGATGGCGAGATCTGGATTAATAGGGTAAATGACCACTTTATTTGGGTTTTCTATGAAAAAGACAAAGATAATTGTTATCAAATCAGGTTAGTGCAATCCACAAAAGAAAAAATAACAGCAACTACTCTTGCAGTTTCCAAACTAGGACTAAAGTTCTTCAACATCTATTTTCTTATTCACGAACAAATATTCCTTTTGACAGATAATAAACGGGAGTTTGTTTCGTATTTAGTATAATTGCAAAATATATGAAAGTTTTATTCGAATTAAAGACATATAAAAAGATAGCTATTCTATCCATCGCGATATTAGCTATTCAACAAGTTGAAGCAAAAAACTCAACTTCTTTACGCGCTGATTTTATCCCTGATTCAGTAGGAACAGAAGCAATCAATGGTGAAGAATACGTGCTGTTCAAAATTGAAAAAGGAGATAATTATTACCAGTTAAGTAAAAAGTATGAAACGACGGTAGGCCAATTGACCCAAATAAACGGTAATGGAACATTAAGCCTGGGTCAAATTGTTAAGATTCCAACAGGTCGTAAAGCGAAATCAACAGTAAACAATGACCGTGGAAATATGACAGTGCAAAATCCGCGTAATCCGCAGCAGCAAGAAGGTTTCACGGAATATATCGTTGGTGAGAAAGAGACACTTTATGCCATATCTAAAAGGTTCAGTATTTCTGTTGAAGACATCAAAAAAGCAAATAACTTAAAAAATAATGTTATTGGCGGTGGAATGAAACTCATGATCCCCAATCAGCCCCTGCCTCCTGAACGACCAAAATTAGTTGAACCTAAAGGAATCGAAATTGTAAGCCCCGATTCTACTGACGGTGATGATAAAGAAGAAAATCAAATTTCAACAAACCGCTACGGAATACGTGAAAAGTCCGAACGTGGTATTGGCGTCTGGATTGATGGGCTATCATCTCAAGGTACAAGCAACCTCGCTCTTCATAAGTCAGCTCCAGTAGGTACTATTTTAAAAATTACTAACCCAATGACCAAAAGTGTGACTTATGCAAAAGTGGTTGGTAAATTTAATGATAATGCCGAAAACCAAAATGCAATTGTCGTGTTGTCAAAATCTGCCGCCGCGAGCATAGGCGCACTTGATAAACGCTTCCAGGTTGAAATTGCGTATGGATTACCTCTAGAAAATTAACAGAATAAAATAGCTTTTATAGCATAGTAAGAATGAATAACAAACCGTATGTCATAGGAATTGCCGGAAGTAGTGGTTCTGGGAAGACTTTTTTTTTAAATAGCTTTTTAAAACATTTTAACCCACATGAGGTGACCTTAATTTCCCAAGATGATTATTACATCCCTGCCAATACTAAAACTCAGGAGGAAAACAGGCTCTATAACTTCGATATTCCGACATCAATCGACAGAGATGCTTTTTATAAAGATATCAAGGCTCTCTTTAACGGTGAGACAATATATAAGGAAGAGTATACATTTAACAACCCTTCATTAACACCCAAAATATTAGAGATTAAACCGGCACCTATTTTAATTATTGAAGGTCTATTCATTTTCTATTATACAGAGATAAATAATTTAATCAATCATAAGATATTTTTAAGCGCTGATCAGGATATCGCGTTAAGACGACGCTTACACCGTGATCTGGTTGAACGGGGATACTTTGAAGATGATGTCATGTACAAATGGGTAAACCATGTTCTACCCTCCTACAACGAGTACCTACTGCCGTATCAGGACACTTGCGATCAGGTCATATTTAACAATACCGATGAACCAGAGCCAATCTGGGAAATCACCAACCAAATTTCTGAAGAGCTAAAATTAAAGCTCAATTTGGTATAAAATTAAAACAATCTAGAAAGGAGAATCTCGTAAACAGATTCTCCTTTCTATTTAAAGTACTTGATTTATTGATATCAAGATTTTAAATACCTATCTTTGCGCCACGAAACAAATCCATCATAATGAACCATCCTGTAAAGATTAAAAATGCATTGGTTTCAGTCTATTATAAAGACGGCCTCGCTCCTTTAGTTGAATTATTAAACAAATACGGTGTTACCTTCTATTCCACTGGTGGAACAGAAACATTTATCAAAGATTTAGGTATAGATGTTGTTCCAGTTGAAGACCTCACCAGCTACCCTTCTATTTTAGGAGGCCGTGTAAAAACATTGCATCCAAAAGTATTTGGCGGTATCTTGGCGCGCCGCCCGCTTGAGTCGGATCAACAACAGCTTGCTCAGTATGAAATACCTGAGATCGATTTGGTTATTGTGGATTTGTATCCTTTTGAAGAAACTGTTGCTTCCGGTGCATCGGAACAAGATATTATCGAGAAAATAGATATCGGTGGAATTTCATTGATACGCGCTGCCGCTAAAAACTTTAACGATGTGGTTATTATCTCTTCCAAAAATGATTACAAAGAATTGGAAGAAATACTAGCAAACCAAGAAGGTAATACGTCGTTGGAACAACGTAAAGAATTTGCTAAACGTGCATTCAATACATCCTCGCATTACGATACGGCAATCTTCAACTATTTCAATCAAGAAAATCCGCTTCAGGTTTTTAAACAATCTGAGCAAAAAGCGCAGGTGTTGCGCTATGGTGAAAACCCGCACCAAAAAGGTATTTTCTTCGGCGACTTAGATAAGATGTTTGACAAATTGAACGGTAAAGAGCTATCTTACAACAATTTGGTTGACGTTGATGCTGCCGTTGCTTTGATTGATGAGTTCACAGAGCCTACATTCGCGATCTTAAAACACACAAATGCTTGTGGAGTTGCCTCACGGTCAACAATCAAACAAGCTTGGTTAGATGCTTTAGCATGTGATCCTGTTTCAGCTTTCGGTGGAGTCTTAATAACGAATGGTCAAGTTGATGCTGCAACAGCTGAAGAGATTAATAAATTATTCTTCGAAGTGTTGATTGCACCTTCTTATTCTGAAGAAGCGATCAATATACTTACCGCAAAGAAAAACAGAATTATTTTGGTTCGTAAAGAGGTTACATTACCTGGCCAACAGTTCAAAACTTTATTGAATGGCGTCATTCTTCAAGATAAAGACAATACGATTGAAGGACCTGAACAAATGGTTACGGTAACACAAGTAGAGCCAACTGCAGAACAACTGGAGGATCTTTATTTTGCGAACAAAATTGTAAAACACACCAAGTCAAATACAATCGTATTTGCTAAAAATGGTACTTTGTTTGCTTCAGGCGTAGGGCAAACGTCTCGAGTAGATGCATTGAAACAAGCTATTGAGAAGGCAATTTCTTTCGGTTTTGACCTTAAAGGCTGTGCAATGGCATCTGATGCCTTCTTCCCTTTCCCTGATTGTGTGGAGATTGCTTCGGAAGCTGGAATAGCAACCGTGTTACAACCTGGTGGTTCAATTAAAGATCAATTATCAATTGATATGGCCAATGAAAAAGGAATTTCCATGGTGACAACAGGTGTTAGACACTTTAAGCACTAATTGAACTTCAATAATAAATAAAAAAAGCTACTTTAGAAAAGTAGCTTTTTTTATTTATCTCGTTTCGACAGGAAACTTTGAACGCTTGTACTGTTCCATCTCAGCGCTGAGTTTGCGAATCGCATAACCCACAATGGCCACATCATCGATCCACCCGCCCACGAGAATAAAATCGGGAATTGCATCAATTGGCGAAACCACATAAAGTATCGTTCCAATAATAATCGATAAATTCCATTTGTCCATTTTATACTTCCCCGTAATGGTGTCCTTACACATCGCAATTAATACGTTGAAGTCGTCCATATAGCCTCCTAGATTCCTCGCTTTTGCCTCCGCCTGTACAAATTCAGATTCCGTAATTTTACGATGCCTAAACTGCTCAAACATTCCCTTCGCAATTCTTTTGATTCTATTGTTCATACTTCAAAATTAGGATTACTAGTTTAACAATACAAATCCTCGCGCTAAACCAAACACGAACCAGAATCAGAATGCGCAGCGGACATAACCAAATCCCTCCCCTCACACCGACTAAATTTTGCCTAGAAACCCTTATTGATCCGCTGTCGGTCCAACCAACTACTCTATATATTCATTTACAACGGTCATCGGAATAAAAAACGAGGTCTGAATATGGATTTTTATTATTTTTACAAATCGCTGTAGCAAAGTGTCAGTCATCTCCGTATAATAGACAACACAAGCGCAATGTGAGTCACAAAAACAAATTTTAATATTACACGGTTATGAAAAACTATAGATTATTTAATTTTATTGCTATTGCTTTAGCGGCATTCTTTTTAACAAGCTGTCTAAAAGATAACGATGACCAGCCAATTCCTGCCGCATTGCTTACCATGGTTAATGGATACACGGATGCCAATGCAGTTATATATTTTGCAGACGGCGGCCCGCTTCAAAACCCTAATTATCCATTGGGATTCAAGAGTTATGCTCAAATTGGGCTATTTACAGGAGCACGTAGAATTGCAGTCTCCGCTGAATATAACACGAAATTAACGGATACAACTGTAACAATCAAAGATAGCACCATCTATACATCCTTTTTATTTGGAACTAAAGCCAAACCCGTACAGGTGATCACAACAGATCGAATCAATAAAGACATCAAAAATACAGAGTCTGGTTTACGCTTCTTTAATCTTGCTGAAGGTACAGATTTAGTTACCCTGAAAATAGGCGATCAGGCTTCCCCCTCAGAATGGACCAATAGAGCACAAGAAACACAAAATTCAGCAAGTGCCCATCAGGGATTTATTGCTCAAAAGAGTGGCACATTCACTGTCACCGCTCGTGATAAAGCCGGAAAAACTATCGCAACACGTAGCGACATTAAATTGGTTGAAGGTTATTATTATTCATTAATACTCATAGGCAAGGCTAATGATGAAAAGAAACCTTTATATATTGGTCTAGTAGCCCAAGCCGCAAATTAAAATACCCATATCTATATACTATATAACAACGGCCGTCATGTAAACATGATGGCCGTTGTTTCTCATTTTATATCATATCGTAGATCTTAATGATTCTCTTTAGGTGCTACTTTAGTAATCACATAAATATCTTCATTATCTTTTTTCATCTTATACTTCTCACGTGCAATACGTTGTACTTCCTGCGGATTTGATCGAATATCGTTTATTGTTTTAATGATAGCCGCATTTTCCTTAAGGTAGAAGGAGCGTTCACTTTCCAAATTCGCTTTCTGCTTTTGATAACTATACTGCGTGGCAAAGTCATTTCGATCAAAAAACAACATCCACACGAGAAAAGCCAAAGCGGCTAACAAATACTTATTTCTTATTAAGGACCACAATCGTTGCATAAGACAAAATTACTATTTACCTTTTATACTTCGGATATTTTCTTCAAAACTTGAACATCTTTAATTAAAGATATGGAATAATATGCTCGAATTCATCATATACCTAGAATAATCTTATCTTTAACAGTTCAAAAACGATCATTTGAATGAAATATCCATGGTTAAGACTAAACGCAGTTTTAACGAAAAAAAGATATCTCATAAGATCATAAAGAATAAAATCATTGACATATGAAATACTATCTTATTGCAGGTGAAACTTCAGGAGACTTACATGGTGCCAATCTTATTAAAGCATTAAAAATTGAAGACCCCGATGCGACTTTCCAAATCGTAGGGGGCAATCTCATGCAAGCAGAGGCGGGAAAAAAAGCGCTGATACATACTTCAGAAATGGCCTTTATGGGCTTTATAGAGGTTTTAAAAAATCTGCCCAAGATATCTAGGAATCTCAAACTTGTTAAAAATGATCTATTGAAAGAAAAACCGGATACCGTCATTCTTATAGATTTCCCTGGCTTCAATTTGAAAATTGCTGATTTTGCAAAAAAAAATGGCATCAAAACATGTTATTATATTTCCCCTAAAGTGTGGGCCTGGAATCAAGGCCGCGTAAAGAAAATCAAACGGATTGTCGGCCATATGTTTTGTATTCTGCCTTTTGAGGTAGATTTTTATAAAAAGTGGCGCATGCCCGTTGATTACGTTGGAAACCCGCTGTTGGATGCGATTTCAGCCTATCAATTCAACCCAAAGTTCAGGGAGCAGCATGGATTTTCAGAAAAACCCTTGATCGCCCTTTTACCCGGAAGCCGCGAAATGGAAATTGCCAACCTCCTTCCCATCATGGCCGAACTTCCATTTTTCTTTCCTGGACATCAATTTGTCATTGCCGGTGCGCCTAATTTTGATGAAGCCTACTACAAGCAATTTTTTAAAGGTATTGATATTCCCGTAATCTTCAATCAAACCTACGACATTCTCCATAACGCAGAAGCCGCAGTCGTAACGAGTGGAACGGCTACACTCGAAACAGGTATCTTGAAAGTACCTCAGGTTGTCGTTTATAAAGCTAACCCAATATCGGTATGGATTGCCAAATTAGTCATCAAGGTTAAATTTATCTCACTAGTCAATCTAATTAACAATTTCTTATCAGTACGGGAATTGATTCAAGACGAATGCACGGCATACGATATCTCCTATGAAGTAGGTGAACTTATCAATAACAAAGCTCACCGTGCAAGTGTGATGGAAAACTATGATATTTTAGCCGAAAAGCTAGGTTCTCCTGGCGCATCAGAGAAAACTGCCAAATTAATTGTAAAATATCTCGCTAAATTTTAAACTCTTTTACCTTTTATTTGTCAAACTACTAGTTAGTTACAATTAATTAAAAGTTTTATGAAATTTAAATTTATTCTAGGCTTTTTTCTTTGCTTTGCAATGACCTTCACTGGGAAAGCACAAGAAACACAACATATTTCTAAACTGGAAATTGGCAAAAAAGCGAAAAAAAATATCGATAATAGAGACTCTACTGTTGTCATGCACATCGATACCTTAATCATGAAAGACAATTCTACCCTTTCGTTCTATGGTAAGAAAAATGTCAAGCTAACAATTGGTTATGCTGAAATTGGAAATAAAGCAACCATCTATGGAACAGATGGAAAGAATAATGGTGCAAATTTTGACATCAATGCTAATTTTCAAAAATTAGGTTCTCTTTATATCATTGCAAAGGGAGATGACGCTTTTAATGGCACCAAAACTTTTCCGAATGGTAACGGAGGAAAAATTAAAGTCAATTTAACAACTGGTAGCCTTAAACCTCAGACAACAAATAAAAAAGCGCCTAATTATATTTATGGAGATGTTGCAGCAGGTGGGCGGGCTGTCAATGCAAACACGGACTTGAGAAACATCTATGATCGGATTAAAACCGCTCCCACCGGATTGAGAGGCTTGCCTCAAGGGCAAATTTATTCGGGCAGTGCCGGAACTGAAGGTACATTTGAACTAATTTCAACACAATAACAAAATTCCTTAATCCATAAAAAAGGCGTATTATTCTCTAATACGCCTTTTTTAATGGGCTCATTATTATCTACAGCCTCTTCTTTTAAGCTCATAGGCCAACACCAACCGTGTCATCCGATCGTATCGTGCTATGCCTTCCTGTTGATTGTTGTGCTTGAGGTATTGATTATAAAACAATCCCATCACATCGTCGACCCAACCTGTGTATTGACTCCAAAACTGCTTTTCTTTTTCCACGTCTTTCCATACTTTCACGCTTAATCTTCCCTTGTAATCTTTTCCTAAATCAGGATACATAACCTGCAGTTCACGTAACATATACAGTGTGGTCTGTAGATAAGCCGAATATCGGTAAAAGATCTGTGGATGTCGCTGTAAGCGAGCAAAAGCGATAAAATTCGCCTCGTCTTCAAAACCAATTCCCTGTTGATGCGCAAGTTCATGCACTGTAGTAAAAGGTAAAAAGGTTACCGGCATGGCTTTATTAACATGTGCTTCATGAGTGAACGGATTAAAATAACCTGAGACACCAAAAAAAGAAACTATCCTGCTATTTATGGGTGATTTTGCCCTAATTTGACCTCTTGACAGGAAATCTGCAAAAGCCGTATCCTGTTGTACCCATGTATTCAAATCCCTTTGAATAGTTTCTTTATGCTCTTCCCATTCGGATGGATTCACATGTTCCCGCAGATTATTTGTACTGTCCAAAAACCCATTCAAAACCACGAGATAATCCGCTAACTTTAAGCTATCAACTTTCAAATTGGCATTTATACTGATTGGTTCACGATAGTAATTCATACCCCATGATAGGTAAAAGAAAAAATAGAGACCTAATACCAAATTGATCATAGTCAAAACCGAACGAAAAGAACTTTTCCATCTTCCTTTCCATAAATTTCCGATTAATTTAGCAATTGAATAGAGTAGAAATGCAACGACTAGGACATAAAATAGATCACCTAAACTAAAGGGAACATACCCAAAAATAAATCTTGGCACATGACTATAGGAACGGTAAAACCCGCGTGCATAAAACGCCTCAATCCATTGGCTATGTTGCTCAACCAAGGAGAAAATAAAAATTCCAATCAGAAGTAATACTACCGTGAAAACAGCTATTTTATCGCGTTTCTCCATTCAAATAAGCTATAAAACGATTAACTTTCGTTCTCAAAATAGACCTTGTAATAATTCATGCCTTTATCCTCATCGTACCCCTTCTCAAGATATTCACGTTTGCCATGAACATAGATATGAAAATTCTTATCCAGCTTTAAAACAGACTTATAAGAAGATTCCATTTTTTTCACCGCTTTATCTGCTATTTCAAAACTTGCCTGAAATGGGGAGTCAAATTCGTCTTCAAAACCAGCTTTAAAGTCCTGAAATAAAGCAATAGCCTGCGGATTGCCCAGTACTTCCTCCTCAAATTCTTCTTGGACAAAAGTTTCTTTTTCCTTAAAGTAATTCATGGATTTGTTCATCAAATCAATTTTGTCCGCTTTCTCCAGTTCAAATGTCTCATCTAGTTTTTCCTGAACAAAGTTCTTATAGACTTTTAGATAATTCCCTGTTTGATTGAAGTTATCGTTACGCACGCGCAGCTGTAGAAACTCATCTTTCCAGTATACTGCCTCCTGTTGACGGTTTGTCTGATCGAGAACCAGCACCTTATAACCTTCTTCTTCTTCTACATTGATAATAATACAGCCTTTGTCCAGTTTATTGATATTGATCGCCTCCTGCTCATATTCCAACATAAAAGCACCTTGCTCCGGATATACTTTCAAATAAGTCTCTTTATTCTCCGATTTGAATATACCAATGGCATCATGTTCTTCCCCTTCGATCTGTACATTCTTTAAGGCAACTACGTACACCTCCCCAGCTTTAATTTTTGGATGGCTGGATACCTCATAAAGGTGTTTTGAAATTTGTTGGGAAAAATCGTGAAATGGAAGCTGCTCCTTAAAATACTGTCTTGCAAAATAGAAAATCTCATTCAGTTCCAGCTCTCCATTCGGATGATATAAGCGATATACCTCATTCACCTTTGCAAAAGGACTCATAAAATACTGCATCAATAGTCCAGGCAACACTTCATCTCCTTCAAGAGATACCGGGGCATCCGACAAAATATAAAATTCATCTTGCGCTTTATTGCCTACACGATGAATGGATAACGCTTCAAAAGTTGCATCTTGGTGAAAAAACATATTTCTTATCTTATAAATTATATAAATCTATTGCTATTCTAAAAGTCTGGCAATGTGCATTGACAATATCTTTAATTTCAGGAGAATAACCTCCCCCCATACTTACCTGAATAGGGATATGGTGTTTATGGCACATATGAAAGACCAATTCATCTCTTCGACGGCAGGTACTGCTGCTTAAATTCAATTTCCCCAGCTTATCTGTTTGTAAAATATCTACTCCAGCCTGATAGAAAACGAAATCAGGCTCAAATTTCCGGAACACATCAACCAAATTTTCTTCCAATAAAGTGAGATATTCCGCATCAGTAACCTGATCTTCCAAGCCGATATCCAAATGGGAACGCTGTTTGACAAAGGGATAGTTTTTCTCGCCATGCATTGAAAAGGTAAACACCTGATTATGTCCTTCAAAAATATGCGCAGTACCATTTCCTTGGTGTACATCCAGATCAATAATAAGGATACGACCTGCATAGTTATGCTTCAACAGGTACCCGGCGGCAGTCGCTTGATCGTTCATCAGGCAAAAGCCTTCACCAAAATCATAACCGGCATGATGTGTCCCCCCTGCAATGGTAAAAGCAACACCATACTCAAGTGCATATGCGGCGCTTCGGATCGTCCCATCTAAGATATATCGCTCCCGATCAACAAGGCTTTGACTTAATGGAAAACCTATTCTACGGATCATTTTCGAATCCAAAGTAAGCTCAAACAACTGCTTTACATACACTGGATCATGGACCAAACAGCATGTCTCAAAGCTTGCTAGTTCAGGACTGAAAAAACTTGACTCATCTGCCAGCCCTTCATGTTTTAACTGTAAAGGAATCAACTCGTATTTCAGCATCGGAAATCGATGCCCCTCTTTGACGGGATGGACAAATTCTTGACGAAAAGCTATCTTAAGCACCTTAAAATCTTCTATTACTCATGCGAAGATAAGAAAAAGATCTTTTGGAGTTGTAGGAGAAAAAGGGCATCTTTGAGAAGGAACAAACTGCAAGCCAATGTTACGTTGCATAACAGCATACTTGTATTCAATCATAAATTTATATTCTTCAAGATAAATGGAAACAACTCATTTGCCCCAATTGTCTGCCATGGAACAACGTGTACTAGGCTCACTAATCGAAAAATCAAAAGTAACCCCAGAATATTATCCAATGACAATCAACAGCTTACAAGCTGCTTGTAATCAAAAGACTTCCCGCAAACCGGTTGTACAATATACAGAAGAAGATATTATCGCTACATTGGATATATTAAAGAAAAAGGGCTTAATCTCGACAGTTGTTGGCGGAGGATCTCGCGTAACAAAGTATAAACACAATTTTGCCATACAATTTCCACTGGTTCCTTCCGAATTAACCATTGTTTGCTTATTACTACTCAGAGGACCAATGACCGCCGGGGAAATTAATTCAAACTCTGGAAGACTTTATGAATTTGAATCATTGGGCGAAATCAATGAACAATTGGAAAAATTGGCACAAGAAGGCTACTTGAAGTCCCTGCCTAAACAAATAGGGCATAAAGAAGTCCGCTATATTCATTTATTAGGAGATATCAACCTGGAAGCGTATGAAAATAGCGTTCCTGCAGGCAGCTCCTCGAACGACCAGACCTTACTCGAACGAATTGGACAATTGGAACAGGAAGTTGCAGCATTGAAACAGAAATTTCAGGATCTCTGGGATGAATTACATTAGTCGCTCATGTCGCAAACAATAGATTCCGAAAACGAAATATCCAAAGCAACCTTGTGGCTGATGACCATCGCCACAGGCTTGGTTGTCGCCAATAATTATTACAATCAACCACTATTGGACCTGATTGCCAAAGACCTACATATTGACGAGGCCATGGTCAGTAATTCGGCCATGTTAACGCAGATCGGATATGCCTTTGGCCTGTTACTGATCGTCCCCTTAGGGGATATGTTTAAGCGAAAAAAAATGATCTTGATCGATTTCTTTTTCATTATTTTTTCTTTAGTCGGTATGGCCATGTCCACTTCTATCCTATCGATCCTGCTATTCAGCTTTCTGATAGGTTTCACCTCCGTTATTCCGCAGGTTTTTGTGCCCATGGCCGCTGAGCTTGCGAGCAAAGAAAAGCAGGCTTCAGCGATCGGAATGGTCATGTCGGGCCTGCTGATCGGTATATTACTATCTAGAGTTGTAAGCGGGTTTGTCGGCTCCTATTTCGGATGGCGCGAAATGTACTGGATAGCCTCAGCAATTATGGTCATTACAGCCATCGCCATAGCAATCAAGCTACCAGAGGTGCTGCCTAATTTTAAAGGTTCTTACCAGGAATTGATGCGATCAGTCTGGAACTTTGCCAGAAAACAACCTGTATTACAGTTGGCTGCATTTCGCGGAGCCATGGGATTTGGGGCTTTTTCCGCTTTTTTTACAACGCTTGTTTTCCATCTTTCGGCCCCACCTTTTTTTGATGGCCCCGCAACTGCAGGAGCCTTTGGTCTCGTAGGTGCCTATGGTGCGCTTGCCGCTGCTTTTGTCAATAAACTAACCATTTATATAGGCAAAGCAAAAATCATCTTATATGCGATCTTATTGATGTTATTCAGCTGGTTATTATTTACCCTCTTTGGCTATACCTATTGGGGTCTCATTCTTGGTGTTATTCTCATTGATCTTGGTCTACAGTCGATGCACATCCTAAATCAAAGCGATTTCTATGCGCTGAACCTCGGGGCCAACAACCGACTAAACACCGTATATATGGTCAGTTATTTTATTGGCGGATCAACAGGCACTTTTTTTGCTGCACAAGCATGGCAACACTTCCAATGGCCCGGTGTTATTGTCGTAGGCACATGTTATACGGTATTGGCACTGTTGGCTCATCTATTATTTGATTATAAATTAAGAAAAAACTAATATGAAATTCGGCCAAGTTGAACATCCGGAGGAAATCGATTTTACCCTTCCTCCTACTCCACCGGAAACCTTAACCCTATTACAGCATTTCAAAAACGATCAATCTTTTGAGGTATTTGTAGGCTGTGCAAAATGGAATAAACAAGATTTAAAAGGCTTTTACCCCAGAGGTACAAAAGACGAACTTGCTTATTACTCCACGCAATTTAACAGCATTGAACTCAATGCCACATTCTACAATTCGCCCGGCATAGACCAGGTAGAAACCTGGAAAAAGAAAACACCTTCCAACTTCAAGTTCTTCCCAAAAATCCCACAATCCATCAGCCATTTTAGCAGATTATTAAATACGGGTGATAAAGTGAAGTTGTTTACGGATTCCATTGTTCATTTCGATGAGAAACTGGGAATGGCCTTTTTACAGATGCACGACAATTATAGTCCAAAGGATATGGCCCGTCTAAAACTATTTCTTCATGACTGGCCAAAAGAAGTCCCTCTAGCCTTAGAGGTACGAAATAAAGATTGGTTTTCCAAACCCGAAGTAACAAAAGAACTCTATGCGCTGCTGGAGGAAACCAACGTGACCAACGTACTGGTCGATACCGCAGGCCGTAGAGACATGCTCCATATGCGCTTAACCACACCGACTGCTTTTATACGGTATGTAGGTGCCAACCACGCGTCAGATTACGATCGCCTAGATCAATGGATCGATGTGCTGAAACTATGGCGCGAAAACGGGTTGCAAAAACTGTATTTCTTTATCCACCAGAATATTGAGATAGAATCGCCATTACTGGCAACACATTTTATCAAAAAACTGAATACAACATTCGACTTGGATCTAACCTATCCCAACAAAAACACAGGAAATACATTATTCTAAGACATGATATCAGTTCCGGTGCTAAAGCCAACTATAGAAAAAATCATTCAGCATATTTTGCCCACAAAAAAAGCCGAAGTAGAAAATACTTCGGCTTTTTATATAAAAAATAAGCTTTCGCTTATTTTTTAGCGTATTTAAAGTTTTTACCGATGAAACGTGCATTACCACCCAATTCCTCCTCAATGCGTAACAATTGGTTGTATTTAGCCATACGATCAGAACGTGAAGCAGAACCAGTTTTAATCTGACCGCAGTTCAGTGCTACAGCTAAGTCAGCGATAGTCGCATCTTCAGTCTCGCCCGAACGGTGTGACATCACAGAAGTGTAACCAGAATTTTGAGCTAAAGTAACCGCATTGATTGTTTCAGTCAATGAACCAATTTGGTTTACTTTCACTAAAATTGAGTTTGCTGTATGAGTATCGATTCCTTGTTGAAGACGTTTTGTATTGGTAACAAAAAGATCATCACCTACTAATTGAACATGGTCACCGATTTTGTCAGTCAATGTTTTCCAACCAGCCCAATCATCTTCAGCCATACCATCTTCTATAGAAATAATAGGGTATTTAGCTGTTAATTCAGCCAAATAGCTTGCTTGCTCTTCGCTAGAACGCACAGCTCCTTTATCACCTTCAAATTTAGTATAATCGTATTTACCATCTTTGTAGAACTCAGAAGAAGCACAATCCAACGCTAAACAAACATCTTGACCAGGTTTGTAACCGGCAATTTCAATCGCTTTCAAAACTGTTTCGATAGCATCCTCAGTACCTTCAAAAGTTGGCGCGAAACCACCTTCATCACCTACTGCAGTTGAAAGACCTCTGTCATGTAAGATTTTTTTCAACGTATGGAAAACCTCAGTACCCCAACGCAAAGCCTCAGAGAATGAAGGCGCACCCACAGGCATGATCATAAATTCCTGAAATGCGATAGGTGCATCAGAGTGCGAACCACCATTGATGATATTCATCATAGGAATAGGTAACGTGTTCGCATTTACACCACCGATATAACGGTATAATGGTTGACGTGACTCTTGTGCAGCAGCTTTCGCTACAGCTAAAGAAACTCCTAAAATAGCATTTGCGCCTAAGTTTCCTTTATTTTCGCTACCGTCTAAATCAATCATGATTTTATCGATGGCATTTTGCTCGAAAACATCTACACCTTCTAGCGCTTTTGCAATTTTAGTGTTTACATTCTCAACAGCTTTCAAAACACCTTTTCCTAGATATTTTGACTTGTCACCATCACGTAATTCTACTGCTTCGTGAATACCAGTTGAAGCACCTGAAGGAACAGCTGCACGACCAACAAAACCATTTTGTGTAGTAACATCTACCTCAATTGTAGGGTTACCGCGCGAATCCAAAATTTGACGCGCATGAACATCGATAATTAAACTCATCTCTTTATTAGACTATAATTTATTTTCATTACTTAGTGTAGATAAGACACACTCTTATCTACAGACATTTTTCACAATCAAATATAATAAAAAATGTATTTATTCCCCTATTTATTATGAAATAAAATATGCTCCATCGGCATAACTGTTCAACTAAAAACAATAAAAAACCCTTCAAAATCTGAAGGGTTTTTTATAGAATATTGTGCAATTTAGTTTTTGATCATTGCTACAAAATCATCAAACAAATAGCGCGAGTCATGCGGACCCGGTGATGATTCTGGGTGATATTGCACCGAAAATGCTTTCTGTCCTTTGATACGGATACCTTCAATAGACTGATCATTCAAATTAACATGTGTAATTTCGACGTTCTCAGAATTTTGGATATCTTCAGCCACAACTCCAAAACCGTGGTTCTGCGACGTAATTTCACAGCGGTTGGCGATAATGTTCTTCACGGGGTGGTTGATACCACGGTGTCCATTATGCAACTTGCTTGTGCGGATGCCATTTGCCAATGCTAAAATCTGGTGACCTAAGCAAATACCAAACATCGGTTTATTTGCGTTTAAAATAGCTTTTACAGTCTCGATAGCATAATCCATCGGTGCTGGATCGCCAGGACCATTGGAAATGAAATAACCATCCGGATTCCACTGCTCCATTTCTTCAAATGTTGTCTTCGCAGGAAAAACCTTTGTATATACATCACGAGCCTCAAAATTGCGCAAGATATTTTTCTTGATTCCCAAATCCAAAACTGCAACACGCAACGAAGCATTTTCTTTACCGAAGAAATAAGGCTCAGCTGTCGTTACTTTCGAAGACAATTCCAGACCATCCATTGAAGGAACCTCCGCCAATTGACGTTTTAATTCTTCAACATCCAATGTTTCTGAAGAAATAATCGCATTCATCGCCCCCTTATCACGAATATGTCGCACTAATGAACGGGTATCCACATCAGAAATACCAACTAAATTTCCTTCCTCAAAGTAGCTTTGGATCGATTCATCAGCCATTTTGCGGCTGTAGTTGATGTTATAGTTTTTACAAACTAATCCAGCAATCTGAATTTGATTTGATTCGGTATCATCCGCATCAATACCATAGTTACCAATATGCGCATTGGTCGTTACCATGATTTGTCCAAAATAAGATGGATCTGTAAAAATCTCTTGATAACCAGTTGTTCCTGTATTAAAACAGATCTCCCCAGTAGTCGTACCAATTTTACCAGCGGCTTTACCGTGATAAACTGTACCATCTTCTAAAACTAAAATTGCAGGCAATTTGCTGTAGTTGGTCATTATCGATGTAATATTATAAAAATGTGTATCCTTACTTTTATGAATTTTAAAGCCTTCTTGACTGGATATAAAAAAAGCCCTCAAATGGGCTAAATATCAATTAACAATGCATCATTACGATTGACAAACCGTTTCCTAAGGCACCTACCAGTAAAGACTCTACTTTAATTTTCACGGGAGACAAAGTTACGACATATCACTTATAAAGTGAAAACATTTTTTATTTTTTTATCCTTCCATTGATTGGACTTCCCGAAACCGAATAAAGTCCCTCAAAATCAGCACAGTCAATAATGGGACAAGCATATAAATCAGCGGGTTTTCTAACCAAGCTTCTTGCCATTCCATCCGCAGCAAGGCGATAAAGGCTCTTGTTAACCCACAACCGGGACAATCAGAACCACTGATACTCTTCCAAAGACAGGGAATAAGGATATGGATATCTGTAAAAAGATACAAGCCAATGGCAATCCCGAAATACCCTAGCACCAACGAATATATCCAATGACATTTAAGGTATTTCAGGACGAGCGAAATCATTAATTATTGTTAATTGGACTCTTGATATAATTACCGTTGGCATCTTTATATTTTCCGACAATAATCATAATCAAATCGATTAGATACCAGATACCACATCCCCCCAAGGTAAGCAGCTGAATAACAGCAGTACCAATTTGCCCCAAGTAGAATCGATGCGCTCCAAAAGGGCCGAGAAAAAAACAAAATAACAGTGCTGGTAACCACCTGTCATCCTGAAAGGTGTTGTTTTGCTGTTGAAAAGGTTGGTTAGCATAAAAAATAGGCTGTCTCACACCACAAAATGGGCACACCTCCGCCTTGATATTGATTAACTTACCGCACTCTACACAATACTTTTCGTCTTCTGTTTTCATTTAGATTTAGTTTGGCGATGGAACTGAAAAACAGTCGTCCATCAGGGATTAAATAATAGGTTGAAATTAATAAAAAAACTTAAAAAACATACATTTTTTGGAGCACTATGCTGTGCGCTAGTTCATCTTCCCGTTAAAATGACCTATTACTACAGAACAGCGATCTTTTTGCTTCGTAATCGCAGCTTTTTTCTTTTAATTTTTAGTTGCAGAAAATTAGAAATACGGAGGAATCAAATTCGTCTTTTTAACAGTGCTTGTTCAGTGTTCGTTCAGTGCTTGTTCAGTGTTTGCTCAGTGAAGACTGAATAAACAGTGAATAAATACTGACTAAAAACTGATTGAAAATTGGGATTAGGGATAAGTTGGTGGCTGAATGAGTCAGTTGTAATGCGTTTCTTAAATCAGCCAGTTGCCGTTACCACTAAAACTGGGGGCAATGAAAGTTTAAGGATAGAAATTCGTAATTAACATAAACAGAAAAGGCGCCCCNNGGGGCGCCTTTTCTGTTTATGTATTTAAACTTAAGAGTTAATTGCTTTCCAGATCATATCTTTCAATGGCAATATATTTTTACCGGTCACCGACGAAATGAAAATATAGGGTACATTTTCCGGCAGCTCCAGCTCCATTTCCTTCTCCAGCTCATCATCGAGCATATCAGACTTGGTAATAGCCAGCAATTTAGGTTTATCTGCCAACTCGGGATTATATGCAGTCAGTTCATTCAATAGAATGGCGTACTCCTCCCGGATTGTCCGATCTGTATCGGCCGGCACCATAAACAACAAAACAGAATTTCGTTCGATATGCCGCAAGAAACGATACCCTAATCCCTTTCCTTCCGAAGCCCCTTCGATAATACCCGGAATATCGGCCATAACAAAAGAACGGTTATCCCGGTAGCTTACCATACCCAAATTAGGCACCAGTGTTGTAAAGGGGTAATTCGCGATTTCTGGTTTCGCAGCAGAGACCACGGACAACAACGTTGATTTACCTGCATTCGGGAATCCCACCAATCCAACATCAGCAAGAACCTTCAATTCGAGAATCATCCACTGCTCTTTCCCCGGAAGACCAGGTTGCGAAAACCGTGGTGTCTGTTGTGTCGGCGACTTAAAATGCCAATTGCCCAGCCCGCCTTTTCCACCCGGAACCAATATTCTGGTTTCACCGTCTTCTGTGATATCGAACAATACCTCTCCCGTCTCCGCATCCTTTGCAATCGTACCCAGTGGCACTTCCAAGATCTCATCACGTCCGGTTGCCCCGGTACGCAAAGAACTACCGCCAGACTCACCGTTTGACGCGATAATATGTTTACGATATTTTAAATGGAGTAACGTCCAGAGATTAGTCGTTCCTTTCAGTATAATATGTCCGCCACGACCGCCGTCACCACCATCGGGTCCACCAGTAGCGGTGTGCTTGTCACGGTGCAAATGAGCCGAACCTGCCCCACCATGTCCAGAACGACAACACACTTTCACATAATCAACAAAATTCGAACCTTGCGCCATTACAATTTATTACAGTCTAGAAAATACTTATCTTAATTAATAATTATCGATGATATCAGTCAAACTTTTAAAGATAGAATCGATATCGCCGATACCATTCACTTTAGAAAGCTTGCCTTGTGCCTCGTAATACGGCAACACATGAATCGTCTTTGTGAAATATTCATCGATACGCTTCACCAATTTATCCGCATCATCATCCGCACGACCAGAAATTTCCTTACGTTTAGCGATGCGTGCTTTTAATTCATCCTCATTCACATCCAGTGCGATTACGACCGAGATTGATGTATTGATACCTTCTAAAAAAGCATCCAATGCTTCAGCTTGAGCAACAGTACGAGGAAATCCATCAAAAATAAATCCTTTTGCATCCGGATTTTTCTTTACTTCCTCTTCCAGCATTGCTATCGTAATCGAATCTGGCACTAAATTTCCCTCAGCAATAATCTGGCTCACTTGTTGACCAAGTGGCGTTTGACCTTTAATGTGTGCTCTAAAAATATCACCAGTTGAAACATGAACCAATTGATATTTTTCAATAAGCTTTGCAGATTGGGTTCCCTTACCTGCACCCGGAGGGCCAAATATTACAAGGTTTAGCATAGTTTTATTTAAGAAATTAAAACGAGTTAAAAAATAAAAGCCTAATCACAGATGATGACTAGGCTTTTCAGTTGTGCGCTCCAAGGGAGTCGAACCCCTA